>JBJOLO010000016.1:0-9370 GCA_046045565.1 Planctomycetota bacterium
TATCCCGCTGATACTTTCCCGCCGAGACAGGACCCGCCCATGCGTAGCCACGATTTTTTTCGATGTTCGGGACCTCGGGGCGTCTCCAAGGGATGGAAATTCATTGGCTTCGCAGCAATCTTCTTATTCGTGAGCGGTATCGTGCCGGAGAGCACGACTGCTGCCGACGCGGTCAGTTTCGAACTCGACGTGCTCCCCATTCTTACCGCTCGAGGCTGCAATCAGGGTGCATGCCATGGCAAGTCGAAAGGGCAAAATGGATTTCGCTTGTCGTTGCTCGGCTTTGATTCCGACTTCGACCATGCAGCCTTGACACAACACGCGCGGGGAAGGCGGGTGTTCCCGGCGTCGCCGGAGCGGAGTTTGTTGCTCCAGAAAGCCACAGGCGAGCTGCCGCATGGCGGTGGTGTTCGATTGGAACTGAATGGCCCGGACTATCAAGTGGTGCGTCAATGGATCGCGGAGGGTGGTCAGCGACGACGGGCCGGAGAGCCGACACTGACGGGAATTGCTTTGACGCCCACGGATCTTGCACTTCAGCCGATCGAATCGCGTCCGCTCCGCGTTGTTGCGACCTATTCGGACGGATCGACTCGCGATGTGACGGCCCGAACATCGTATCAGTCGAACGAAGCGGCGATCGTCGGTGTTGATCGCGCCGGACTCGTCAAAGCCGGACCCTTGCCCGGTGAAGCGGCCGTCATGGCCCGTTATATGAATCTGATCGGGACGTGCAATGTCTCGATTCCGCTTCCCGGCTCGGTGCCGGCAGAGACCTACCAGCAATTGCCGAAAGCCAATTTCATTGACGAACACGTTTGGAACAAGTTGCAATCGTTGGCTATCATCCCATCGGCTTCGAGCGACGATGCGAAGTTCCTTCGTCGCGTCTCTTTGGACTTGATCGGAAGATTGCCGACTCCCGAAGAAGTACGCGCGTTTCTGGGCGACTCCAGTCCGCAGAAACGCGCGAAGATCATCGATCAACTCCTGGAACGACTCGAGTACGCCGACCACTGGGCAAATAAGTGGGTCGATTTGTTGCGGCCGAATCCTTACCGGGTTGGTATCAAAGCGGTGCTGAACTACGACGTTTGGATACGCGACAGCTTTCGTGCCAATAAGCCTTACGACCAATTTGTGCGCGAGCTGATTACAGCCACGGGAAGCACGTGGCACAACGGCGCGACCACCCTGTTTCGCGATCGTCGTGAGCCGGATGAAATCACGACCTTGGTAAGTCAATTATTTCTGGGGATCCGCTTAGAGTGCGCCAAGTGTCATCACCATCCGTTTGAAAAATGGGGTCAGGAAGATTTCTACGGCTTCGCGGCGTTCTTCTCGCGCATTGGCCGCAAAGGAACTGGGTTATCGCCGCCCATTTCCGGCGGCGAAGAAATGGTGCTCGTCGCAAAGTCCGGACAGGTCCAGCATCCGTTAACCGGTGCGGTATTGCCGCCCAAGCCGTTGTTTCCCCTGGCATCCGTGAACCTGGAGCCATCACCGACAGTAGACCCGCGCGAGCAATTGGCGGCCTGGATCACGTCTGAGGAAAACCCGTTCTTTGGTCAAGTCATCGTGAATCGAGTCTGGTCCGACTTAATGGGACGAGGACTCGTCGAGCCCGTCGACGACTTGCGCGGCACGAACCCGCCAAGCAACCCGGCTTTGCTGAAGGCACTGGCCGAGGACTTCCGCAAGCATCAATGCGATCTGAAACACTTGCTTCGGACGATTACAAATTCGCACGCATATGGCCTGAGTTCCCTCCCGAATGATCGCAATCGCGTCGATTTGCGAAATCACTCCAGGCACTATCGTGTGCGCTTGCGTGCCGAGGTCTTGGCCGACGCGGTTGCGGACATCACCGGAATTCGAGAGTCCTACTCCGCGATGCCCAGCGGTTCGCGTGCAAATCAAATTTGGACGCATCGGGTTCAGTCCGTGACCCTGGACACGTTTGGAAGGCCGAATCCGAATCAGGATCCACCTTGCGAGCGCACATCGGATACGACCATGACCCAGGCCTTGCACCTGATGAACGCTCCGCAGCTGCACCAAAAAGTGATTTCCGATGAGGGGCGTGCTGCCAAGCTGGCGGCCGGCGATCTGTCAAGCGAAGCGATTGTCGAAGAACTATATCTGCTTGTTTACTCACGGCTTCCTGACGCTGCGGAACGGGAGATCGCGCAACAGATATTCCGCGAATCCACTTCACGCCGGCAGGCAACGGAGGATCTGATGTGGGCGCTGATCAATACGCCGGAGTTCATGTTCAATGATTAGGCGTTCCGGTTGGGATACACAATGCTCCGCTGCGATGCACACGATGGTTGTCCTGCTGTTGGCTTGGGGCACTGCACTGCCTTTGAACGCTGCGCCGCCGAAAGTCAACTATTTGTTTCCGGCCGGTGTTCCTCGCGGACCGTCCACGGTCGTTACCGCGGCAGGTGAGTTTTCGCAGTGGCCGGGCCAGGCTTGGTCATCGCAGTCGGGCGTCCAATTCACCCCCGAAGCAGAAAAAGGGAAGTGGCGCGTTACCGTCGCGGAGGGCGTATCACCTGGACTCGTATTCGTTCGTATGTACGACAACGAAGGCGCGTCGCCCTTGCGGCCATTCATGATCGGGACGGTGCCGGAAGCCGAAGAGACCGAACCGAACGATAGTCCGGAAAAAGCGAATGCGGGGTCGCTGCCCATGACCTGGAACGGCAAGCTGGGCAAGGGCGGCGATGTCGACTGCTATGCCATCGATTTACAGCAGGGGCAAACGCTTGTTGCTGCTGTGCGAGCCAACAGCGATTTCGGTGCCCCGATGGATGCGGTACTTCAATTGACCGAAGTGAACTCGCGTGGCGATGCCTTTGTGGTGGCACAAGCCGATGACAGCCCGGGGCTCGATCCGCGACTCGTTTACAAGGTAACGCGCTCCGGACGATACGTGTTACGCGTGTTCGGGTTTCCGGCGGCGACGGATTCCAACATCGGATTCGCGGGAGCGGATACGTTCGTGTATCGATTGACCGTCACGGATAAGGCGTTCATTAGCCACTCCATGCCGTTGGCCGTAAGGCGTGGGCAGCCTTGCCGGATCGAGGCGATCGGTTGGAACTTGCAGGACGGGCAGCGTGCAGCAGACGTGGAAGCCGTTGCGACGAGCACGGGAGAGCGTCTGCCGATCCATCGCGCCGCGGCGGCCTCGCAGTTTCCGGCATTGATCGTCGAGGAAAATTCGATTGTGGTGAGCGAAGAGGCGGATCGCGTTGAGCCTCCGGCGGTGATGGAGTCTCCCGTCGTCATCTCTGCCGTCATCGACACGCCCGGGGACTCGGATCGCTACGCGTTTTCCTTGAAGCAATCTCAAAAGATCCGTTTCAGGATCGATGCCCGATCGATTGAATCCGGCTTGGATCCGCATCTCGCGGTCGTGGATAGCAGCGGCAAACAACTTGCTGAAAATGACGACAGCGGCCCCAATCCTGATTCAGAATTGATCTTCGTTGCCCCGGCGGATGGCGTGTTTCATGTCGTGGTAAGCGATGCGTTCCGGCATGGTGGACCGGGCCATTATTACCGGTTGAGTGTTCTGCCGGTCGCTCCCGAATTCGCGCTGACGCTTCCGACCGACACCGTGAATGTGGCGGCCGGAAAAACGGCGGAAGTGATGGTCAACGTCGAGCGCAAAGACGGGTATAACTTGCCGGTGGAGATCCAAGTTGAGGGACTGCCCGCGGGAGTGACGGTGGCTGCGGTAACGTCGATGCCCGAGGGCGAATCAGCGAAAAGCGTGAAGCTCATCTTCACCGCAGAGGCGGCCACACCGCCGTCCGGCAATACGGCAGGCCGTGCGCCGATCCGGATCGTGGGACGCGATAATGCGTCGCCGGCGAATGTCCGCATCGCCATGTTTGTGGTTACAGGCACAACGCATCGCAGCGGAGATGTATGGCTGACGGTGACTCCGGCGCAGTAGAAGATTCGGTGCCACACCGACAGGTTGTCGCGGTCTGATTGCTTCCGGAGCGGAAACGCAGCACTAGCCGTTTAATTCGGCCGCTTCTTCCCAATGCTCGTACAGTTGAGCCAGCTTCAATTGTAGCTGTTCGGCTTCAGCAACAAGTTGTTTCATACGAACTCCGTCGCGCACCACCTCGGGAGAGCCCATTGCTTCGTGGATGGTTTCGATCTGTTGCTCGCATCGGCGAATATCCGCTTCCACATCGACTGCCTTGCGGTAAGGAAACTTGCGAACACGCTTCGGTTTACCGGTTTTTTTGCGATCGTTTGCGCGATCATCCGCACGATTGTCGGCCGGTTCCGGTTTCTCAACGGTCGCAGTGCGCTGTTGCAAGAGGTATTGATATGCCTCGTAGTTCCCCTCCATCACGCGAAAGCGATCGGCTTCGACCACCAGCAGATGGTCACAGACCTCATTGAGCAGATAGCGGTCGTGGCTGACGAGCAGCACGGATCCCTCGAACGCTTTCAGCGCTGCCTCGAGTGCTCCGCGGGCCCAGAGATCGAGGTGATTGGTTGGCTCATCGAGAATCAGGAAATTGGCATCGGAGGCGGCGAGCCATGCGAGGGCGGTCCGATTTCGCTCGCCGCCGCTGAGGCTGGACACCGTTTGAAATGCCATGTCACCAACAATGCCGAATCGCGCTAAGAGGTCGCGTCGCTGCTGGAGTGTGAAATCCTTGTGATCGGGCCGGATCGCTTCGACCACTTGCATGTCGGTGGGGATGCACTGCAGATGCTGATCGAAGTATCCGACTTTGACACCGCTGCCGAGAATCGTCCGGCCCTGATCGGCTGGAATCAATCCCAGCAGGCATTTGAGCAGCGTTGATTTTCCCGATCCATTGGGACCGAGGATGCCCCACTTTTCGCCTCGCAGCAAATCAAAACTCAAGTCGCGAAAAAGGGGTGTTTGAAAAGCCTTGCTGAGGTGTTCGGCTCGAAGCACGATGTCACCCGTGCGACTGGCTGCGGGAAATGAAATTGCGGGAGATGCGATTTCCCGAGGTGGATCGATACGCTCGATGCGTTCGAGTTTCTTTCGTCGATCCTCCGCCTGCAGATGTTTTTGTCCGTAATGGTTCCGTCGAACGAAATCCTCCATCTTGGCGATTTCGGCTTGCTGACGTTCGTAGGTGCGACGCTGGACCTCAAGCCGCTCGGCCTTTTGCCGCCGGTATGCCGAGAAATTGCCCGTGTACGAATCGTTGGTTCCCCCGAACAACTCCAGCGTGCGGTTGGTCACGCGATCAAGGAAATATCGATCGTGACTGACGACCAGCAGGGTCTGTTCGGAATCGACTAAATAGGATTCGAGCCACTGTGTGGCGGCAATGTCCAGGTGATTTGAGGGTTCGTCGAGCAACATCAGATCAGGTTCGGAAAGCAGCAGCTTCGCAAGGATCAAGCGATTCTGCTGACCGCCGCTCAGTTGCTGGACCGGTTGGTCGTAGCTCGCTGAAGAGAAGCCAAGTCCCTGCAGCACCCGTTCAATGCGGTAGTGGATGTTGTACGCGTCATGGTGTTGCAGTTCGTATTGCAGATGGTCATAGCGTTTCTCCAAGGCCCGTCGCTCATCAGCGTCGGAAGCCTCCGCAATCGCCACCGAGACTTGCTCGGCCTGGCGGGCTAGGCTGATCAAGTCCCCCAGCGCCCCGGCGGCCTCGTCCCACACGGTGCTTCCCGGCTTAAACTCGGGATGTTGCTCCAGATATCCCAATCGCACCGCAGCCGGAATATCGACTCGCCCCGCGTCAGGCTCCTCCTGGCGCATCAGAATTCGCATGAGGGTTGTTTTACCAGCGCCGTTGGTTCCCACCAGCGATACCCGCTCGCCCGGTCGGATATCGAACGTCACCCCGGAAAGCACCGGATCGGGGCCGAATTGCTTGCGAACGTCTTGTACCGAAATAAGGATCATGCCATCGACCGTGAGACACGCGGAAATGCCAAAACAGTATCTTAATACCGATCGTACCGTTTGAGTAATCGGACTGCCGCCTACACGGTAAGGTTGTTGGTGCCCGTGATTCGTGGCCTAGAATGGATAAGGGGTGGTAGCGGCTTTGCGAAACACTTGATCCGGGTGTTTGCCTTGGCGAAATCGATTTTGCGGCAAACTCAGCGATTCGGTGATGACGACGAAGTCCCGGAGCTCTTTCCGAGCGGAGTCGAAGGATCAGGGGTTGCCAAGGCGCGCGTGTACAGGATCTTAACGGGCGATCCGGGAGGCGGGGGTGGAAAGCGAAAAACACTCGAAAGACTTCTCGGATCGGCCGTACTTGGAGCGGCTGCTGGTTGTGGCAGCGGTCTTTTATATCGTGGGGGCCACTTCGTGGAGCATGCCCGGCTTCCCGGGCAAACGCGCGATCGACCGGATGTTTTCCCCGCTTTTTCAGCGACTGGGTCTGTGGCAAGGCTGGGATATGTTTTCGCCGAATCCGCGTGGCGAAGACACCTTTTTAAGTGCCGATCTTGAATTCCACGATGGCACCCGCACGACCGAGTTTTTGTCCCGGATGTCGGAAATGCCGTACGGCGCTCGCTACGCCAAAGAACGCTGGCGCAAATTCATGAACGACGGCGTGCGACTCGACAAGAACAAAGTCATATGGAATGACTGTGCAAATTGGGTGGCGCGACAGGCCGAAGGTCGCGAGGGAAAGCCCGTGCGTAAGATTCAACTCAACCGGCATTGGCGCAAATGCTTGCTGCCCGGCGAACCGGGCGACGTCGTCCATGACGAACGACCGTTTAACAAGTTCATGTTCTACGAACTGACGCTGCACGGTACGCCGGCGAAGAAAGAGTGATCCCGCGAGGCAGGCGCAAAACGATGTTCTTCAAAAGCGATGGAATCGGGTCATGACATTTCAGGGAATGCTGGCGAAATTCTACCAGTGGCTGACCCAGCCGGTCTCGCCGTACCCGCTCGCGCTATTTCGGATCTTGTTTGGCATCATCCTGCTGCTGAACGGACTTTTTCTTTACCCCGACATCGACACGTGGTTTTCGTCGAAGGGTATTTTCAGTCTCGACTTGGCCAGAAAGGTGACCGGGTCGAATCGCCTGAATGTCTTTCTGTGGTTCGGTGATTCTCCGCAAATGGTAGCGATGGTGTTCTGGAGCTACATGCTTGCCAGTTGCGGGCTCGTGATCGGGTTGGCACCGCGGGCCATGGCACTGGTTGTGTTTGTCTGCATCGCCAGTTTCAGCCATCGCAATATCTTTATTCTGCATAGCGGAGATACGTTTCTACGCGTGATCAGCTTTCTGTTGATTTTCGCCCCGTCCGCGGCCGCATTGTCGTTGCAGAGTTGGCTCGCGGGCGGCGCCAAGAAATCGATCAACGCCGAGGCGTATCGATTGATTCAGTTTCAGGTGTGTCTGGTGTATCTGGCAACCTTCGTCTTCAAGACGCAAGGGAGCCAATGGATGGATGGCACCGCCGTTTATGTGGTTCAGCAACTCACCGAGTTCGAACGGTTTCCGTTGCCTGAGTTCTTGCGAACGCCCTTCATGAGCAAGGTGCTAACTTGGGGCACCCTGGCAATCGAAGGGTTTTTCCCCATCGGAGTATGGTTTCGCGACACACGCCTGCCGATCCTTGGCGCGATGATCGCGATGCACCTCGGTATCGAGTACAGTATGAACGTTCAGCTGTTTGAGTGGACCATGATAACGACAGTCGTCCTGTTCCTGAGCGAACGCGAAATCGGCAAGCTCTTGCGGCTGCGAGATCTGCAACAAGCCTGATTTCATGCTGGCCAAGTCGGCTTGAATGCCCGCATTGAATTCCTTTGGACACATGTCGCAAGCAGCCAGCGGCAAAGATCGGTCGCGGGGGGAATAATGGACAAGGCCACGGGTGCAGTGACCACAACGAACTCGGCGGGCGCGTCTGCTTCTGGGCCGCTAGGCCAGTCCGATCGCACGCTACCGTTCCTGGTAATGCTCTTCGTCGGCAGTGGATGTGCAGCCCTGATTTACGAGATCGTTTGGTTTCAATTGCTGCAGTTCGTGATTGGATCGTCCGCCGTGTCGCTTGCCGTGCTCCTCGCGACATTCATGGGCGGCATGTGCTTGGGTAGCCTTGCGCTGCCGCGGTTTATCGGCTCGATGCGGCATCCGCTACGGGTGTACGCCTGGCTTGAATTGGCGATCGGAGTTTGCGGGTTGCTGGTGCTATTTGGTTTGCCGGCCGTAGATGCAATCTACGCACGCAGCGCAGTGCAGGGCAACGTTGGTATCCTTTTGCGCGGTGTCGTCGCGATGGTGTGCCTGCTGCCGCCAACGGTGTTGATGGGCGCTACCCTTCCTGCTGTGGCCCGTTGGGTGGAGGCAACGCCTCGTGGAGTTTCCTGGCTGGGGTTCTTCTACGGCGGAAACATTGTGGGTGCGGTGTGCGGTTGCCTCTTGGCCGGTTTTTATCTTCTGCGACTTTATGATATGGCGACGGCAACCTATGTGGCCGTCGCCTTGAATCTGACGGTCGCCATGTTGGGCTTTATCCTGGCCACAGCGCGCGGGCACGAACCGAAGACGCATCATCAAAACAACGTGCGAAACGGCGATACCGCACAGGCCGATCGGGCCCGCAATCAATGGGTCTATTTTACGATTGCTCTGTCCGGACTCGGGGCGATTGGTGCCGAGGTAGTTTGGACGCGGTTGCTCTCGCTGATGATCGGTGGAACCGTCTACACCTTCTCCATCATCCTGGCGGTGTTTCTCGTCGGCCTGGGCATGGGAAGCAGTGTCGGTGCCTGGTTGGGCCGTAATGTGAATGCGAGGCTGGCGCTCAGCGTGTGCCAATGGCTGCTGATTCCTGCCATCGGTTGGGCTGCGTTTCAGTTGACAACGTCGTTGCCGTACTGGCCGATTGAGCCGACTTTGTCGCACAATCCGTGGAACCAATTCCAACTCGATATTGTGCGTTGTATGTGGGTCATCTTACCCGCGAGTTTGCTTTGGGGGGCGAGTTTCCCGCTGGCCCTGGCTGCGATTGTCCCGACGACCGGCGACACCGGCGAACTTGTTGGACGCGTCTATGCGGCGAATACCGTTGGTGCGATTCTGGGAGCGCTCGTCTTTTCCTTGGGGATGATCGGCTGGCTCGGCACGTACCGGTCTCAGCAAACCCTGATGGTGATCGCTGCGATCGCCGCATCAGCGGGAGCCTTGCCGGAAATCATCAGGCGTTTCGGGAAGTCGGCCGGGCCAGCGAGCGCAACCCAGACCACCAGACGCGGCGGTGCGATTGCCTGCGTCGCCATCACGATCGCAATCGCCGCCACGGAAATTTTCGTTCGACTCGTTCCCAAAACGCCGGGGGAATTGATCGCACACGGCC
>JBJOLO010000122.1:0-2947 GCA_046045565.1 Planctomycetota bacterium
TGCCCCAACCGCTGATGCACCCGCGCCAACAACTCCAGCGCGTCACGCCGATCGGGCACTCGCTCACTTGCCGCTTCAACAAGCCGCAGGCACTCGTCCCATGCGCCGCGTTGAAACGCAATGCGAGCCAGTCCCAATTGAATTCGCGGCTGGTCCGGCGTTTTCAACGCGGCCTTGCGAAATCGCGTTTCACTCTCGTCGATTCTCCCCAGCGCCAACAGCAGCTCTCCCAGCCGCGTTTCAATCTCCGGCTGGTCGCCTGCCACGCGCGCCGCCACTTCGATCTCCTCGAGCCCCAGCGCCGGATCGCTCTCAACACGAATCATTCCCCTCAGATACGGCCAACGCGGATCGTTCGGACTCAGTCGAGCCGCCTCGGCGAAACAATCGAGTGCCTGCGGCAGAAATTCGTGCGCGTAAAAGGTCATGGCCAATTGCCCCCACGCGTCGCCGCTTAGCGGACTCTCTACCACCTCTCGTTGAGCTCGATCCAAGGCGACTCGCACCGAATAGGGGAGTCGCGATACATCGACTTCCGAGAGCGCAGGCGGCGGCGTCGCTTCCGGTGGAGTCAGATACCAGGTTGCGGCGAGCGCCGCCGCCACCGCACCGAGAATCAATACCGTCAGCCGCCGCCAACTGAAACTGCGCCGCGGATTCGGCTTGATTTTCGAGGACGCGTTATCGCCTCGAACCGCACCCACGTCGGGAGCGCCGGTGTTGCCGCCACCCGTCGCCTTTCGATCCCCCTTGCGACTCACGGTGCCACCTCCGCGATACGCTCGCCTTTGCCGTGCTCGAGAACCACAAATTGGTCGACCTGTTTCACCGAAAAGGTCTCCGAGGATCCATCAGGCCAACGCACTTCGAGCCGATCAATCGCAGTAATATCACTCAGGCCGAAATGCAGTCGAGGATCGTTCGACGACAGGTAGCTTGCGCCGGGCGCAACGTGACGCACCCATCGCTTGCCGCCGCCCTCGACCGTCACCTTCGCTCCGTACGCGTCACGACCTCCCAGCGACGGCTCGACCACCCGCACATTCAGAAAATGACCGCGTTTCTCCGCCACATTTTCATAAAGTCGCGCAAGCCCGGCGATATTGACGACCAAGGCATCCATGTCGCCGTCGTTGTCAAGATCGCCCACACAAAGCGAGCGGGAAACGCCGGCCTCGGACAGAAATGGATCTTGCGATGACGTGACAAATGAAAAGCGTTGCCCATCGCGATGATAGATATGGTTCCGCTCCGCATACTGCGACCAAAACGACGCCACCTGCTCGCGATCGCTCTTGCGCCGCGTCACCCGCCCATTCACCACCAGCAAATCTTCCTCGCCATCGTGATCCAAATCGAGTAGCGACGTGCCAAAACCGGTGAACGGCAGCGAACGTTCGCCTAGCCCCCATTTCATCGCCGCTTCATTAAACAGACTGCCGCCCTCGCTCACGTACATCGCGTTCGTTTCGCCATCGAGATTCGTCACAAACAGATCCGGAAATCCGTCGTGATTCACATCCCCGATCGCCAGTCCCATTCCTGCTTGCGATCGTCCCAACTGATCGACCGCGCATCCCATCACGATCGCATCGTCGCGAAACGTGCCGTTGTGTTGATTGAGCCACAGAAAATTCGGCTGGCCGTCGTTGGCCACATAGATGTCGGTCCAACCGTCATCGTTGAAATCAGCCGCCAGCACGCCCAGGCCAGGACCTCGCTTCAGTCCGATACCCGATTCGAGGCTCACGTTCGTAAATACGATCTTCGAAGATTCCTTGGCAGCGGTATCGTTCGTTGACCGTTCACCCGAGCCGTTTCGAAACAGCACATCGGGCGTCGACTCAAAGGCGCTCGGACTGCAGTAGTCGCGCTTGTTATCGCGGCCGGGGCAGGGGCGCGACGCGAGATAATTCACATAGTTCGTGACGAACAGATCGAGCCACCCGTCGCGATCGTAGTCGAGGAAGCAGGCCGAAGCGCCCCAGCGATCGGTTTCGATACCCGACTCTTCGGTCACATCGCGAAAGGTTCCATCGCGTTGATTACGATACAAGCGACCGCGTCCGAAGTTGGAGAGATACAGATCGGGATAACCATCGTTATCAATGTCGCCAACGGCCACCCCCATTCCGTACTCTTCATGATCCAACCCTGAGCGCTGGGTGACATCCACAAACGTTTTGTCCGGCTGCTGTTCATAAAGCCGATTTTTGAAGCGTTTCGCACCGCCTTCGCGAGGCCTGGTGTCGCCATTTACGAAATAGATATCGAGATCGCCGTCCTGATCAAAGTCGAGCAGTGCCGCACCGCCGGCCATGACCTCAGGAAAGTAGTAATCGTCGCTCTGACCGGGCTCATGAACAAACTCGATCCCCGCACGCTGCGTCGCATCCCGAAAAAAAGGAGCCTGTTCACTGCTAGGAGAGTCAGACATCGACTTCGACGAGCCTGTATCGTTTGCAGGCTGGCGACGATCCGAGACTGGCTTGACTTCGCGGCATGCCGATAAGCAGATTACCAAGAGGCCGCAGAGCGCGATCATGGAAATACGTTGAGACAGGAGCACCGTCGAAAGCCGACTGGCGAACTCCCGATGTTCAGCAAATCGAGCTTCCACGTTCCTGAATCCCCCGCGTCACTACGTTACCGCATCGGCGATTGCGAATGACGAACCGATGCTCGTACCCGATCTTAATTGATTACGGTGATCGGGCCACTAGTTTCCATCGAACTTTCGAAGCCCCTGCGGCCAACCCCTCCCAAAATCCGATCACGATCCACACGTTCTGTAAGTCTAATCCAACACATAATCGACTCAGACGGTAGGTACGACCAAAACAAAGAGCCCCCAACATTCTTCAACTCCCCTCGCCTCGGTATTCTCCGAGTCGAGCCCACACCATCCCTCCGCTCCCCTCTCCTCCGAGAATACCGAGGAGAGGGG
>JBJOLO010000402.1:0-2972 GCA_046045565.1 Planctomycetota bacterium
ACCTGGTGTGGTGGTCGATCGGACGGAACGTTCGCTGGCCTTAGAAGCCGAGTGGCCGTTGGTGCAACAAACGGTCCGGGACGCGCTGAGTCGTCTGGCAAAAATGCGAGCGGACGAAGGCAGCAACATGGCGACCGATCTGCGTGGCAACCTGCAGTTTCTCGGCGAGCAGCTCGGCTTGGTTGCCGAGCGTGCTCCGCAAGTGATCGAGAACTACCGCGAGCGTCTGACGGAGCGAGTCAATCATTGGCTGCAGTCGTATCAGATTCAGTTGCAGGCAGGCGACGTGATTCGTGAAGTCGGTTTGTTTACCGAGCGGAGTGACATCTCGGAGGAGATCGTGCGGCTTCGCAGCCATCTGGAACAATTCGAAACGTTTTTGAAGCAGGAGGAGAGCTCCGGGCGCAAGCTCGATTTCCTGACGCAGGAAATGTTTCGCGAGACGAATACCATCGGGTCGAAAGCGAATGACGCGATTATCAGTCGAGTGGTGATTGAAATGAAGGCTGCGATCGAGCGAATTCGCGAAATGATTCAAAATGTGGAATGAGGGCGGGCAATGCTGTCTTCGGGGCGGCTGGTGGTGATTTCCGGGCCTTCCGGCGTCGGCAAGTCGACGCTGGTGCGTGAACTGCTAAGGTCAACCGATTTGCCGCTGGAAATCAGCGTGTCGGCGACGACCCGCGCACCCCGAACCGGGGAAATGGACGGGGTTCACTATCATTTTCTGTCGCCTGAGCAGTTTGCCAGCCTGAAAAAGCAGGGCGCGTTCCTCGAATGCAAGGAGGTTTTCGGCCGGGGAGACTGGTACGGAACCCTGCGGGAACCGGTGACCTCTGGCCTGCAAGCCGGAAAATGGGTAATTTTAGAGATTGATGTCGAAGGGGCGATGGCCGTGTTCAGCCAGTTCCCCGAGGCGATTTCGATTTTCATCCACCCGGGAACCACGGAAGAACTCGAACGCCGTCTGCGAGGTCGGAAGACGGAAACGGAATCTTCGATTCAGCGACGGCTCGAAGTGGCCAGTCGCGAATTGACTTACGTAGATCGTTACCGCCACCAGATTGTCAACGATTCCGCAAAGCGGGCGATTCAGGAAATCCTTGAACTGCTTAACCGCTACCGTAATCATTTACCCGAATCACCCGTAACATCCTCTTAGTCCGAGGGAACGCCCACGCATGCTCGAAGAACTCAAAGAAGAAGAAATCGTCAACAAGGTCGGTGGCCGGTTCAAGCTTTCTACGCTTATTCAGAAGCGTCTGGTGCAATTGAACAAGGGCGGCCCGGCACTTGTCGATCTCGAAACCACGGACAAGATGAAGATCGTGCTGCAGGAGATCTTGCAGGACAAGATTTTTCTCGATACGTCCAACGAAGTGCGCGTGACGGGCGAAGTACCGATCAGCCAGGACGGCCCCGATTTTGACATGGGTGACTGATCGCGAGGCGACGACAGGTGGCGACGCTGCGCCTGATGGCAGCTCGGGAACCGATGGCAGCTCGAGAAATTGTCGTTGGAGTCAGTGGTGGCGTGGCTGCCTTTAAGGCGGCCGCGCTCGTCAGCCAATTGGTTCAGGCCGATTTTCCGGTGTCCGTGGTCATGACACGGGCTGCATGTAAATTCATAGGTCCGGCGACCTTCGCAGCCCTTTCGGGTCGTGCTGTAGCAACGCGCGTGTTTGATCCTGCGTTCCCACTCGGTGCTCACATTGAATTGGCGCGTCGTGGCCGACTGCTGTGCGTCTCACCCGCTTCGGCAGACCTGCTGGCGAAGACGGCTCACGGGATTGCCGACGACGTGCTGTCGACGCTCTACCTGAGTTTCTCCGGCCCTGTCATCATGGCACCGGCGATGAATTGCGAGATGTGGGAAAAGCCGGTGGTGCAGCGGAATGTGCAGCGATTAAGGGACGACGGGGTCATGATGGTGGATCCCGAAGCCGGCTGGTTGAGTTGCCGGCAACAGGGACAAGGGCGGATGGCTGCACCTGAGAAAATCCTCGCCGCGATCCAGCAGGTAGCCGCGACATGGCCCGCATCCTGATCACCTCCGGTCCGACCCGACAGTATCTGGACCCCGTCCGGTATCTGACCAACGCGTCAAGTGGTCGCATGGGAAAGGCGCTCGCCGAGGCCGCGCTTGCTTTGGGACACGAAGTGGTCATCGTTTCCGGTCCTGTTGCGGTCGAGTATCCGGCCGCTTGTCATGTGCGAGCCGTTGTCACGACGGAAGAAATGCTGGATGCGTGCCGCGCGGAATTTCCGAATTGCGATGGATTGATCGGAGCCGCAGCTCCGTGTGACTATCGCCCCGTGCAGGTTGCGAGCAGCAAGATTGCCAAGACGGGGGCTCCACTCGAATTGCGACTGGTGGAAACGGCCGACGTGGTGGCAACGTTGGGTGCAGAAAAACTGCCTCATCAGTGGCTGGTTGGCTTCGCACTCGAGACCGACGACCGCCACTTTCGAGCGGTGACAAAAATGCAGAAGAAAAGTTGCGATTTGATGGTTCTCAACGGCCCCTCCGCCATCGATTCGCTCGACAATACCGTGGAGCTGCTTGATCGCTCCGGGACCGTAGTCGCCACCATCGAAGGGACGAAGGGCGAGGTAGCGACGTCGATCTTGAACTGGGTCCAGCGGCTGTTGATCTCGCCGGCCTGAAGTCGACGCCGGAAACTTTGCGTGAAACTCCTGAGCGCAGCAATGAATTGACTTTGCTTGATTTTTGACCGCTGTTAAACTGTGATCATGAACATCACGCAATGTCCGCGATGCCGGGATGAGGTCAGGGTTCCGCCACAGGCTTCGGCGGAATCACGGGTTCGTTGTCCTCTTTGTCAGGAAGAATTCCTGCTGGGCGAGGTTCTCGAGCAGCTACCGCCGCTGCTGGAGTTGTTAGACGCTCCCATTTCGGGCGAAGCGGTGTCCGGCGAAGCGGACGCGGAGGCCCGGTCCGATAAGGCGTG
>JBJOLO010000222.1:0-3793 GCA_046045565.1 Planctomycetota bacterium
GCACATTCACCATCCGGATCTGCGGAAAGGTTGCCGCAGCACGCTCGAGATCGGGATCGTTCGACGCGTTCACCGACCACTGCATGTTCGATTGTCCGGAGCAAATCCAGACCTCGCCCACCAGAACGTCGGAAAACTTGACGGTATTCTTGCCCTGCACCGTCATTTCGAGCGGCCCGCCCAAGGCCAACGCGTCCAGCGTCACTTGCCATTTTCCGTCGGCACCGGCAGTCGCCTTGTGCGCTTGCTTTTCGCCCTGACGCTCAATCGTCACCGTCACCGCTTCGTTCGGTTCCGCTACCCCCCACACTCGATTCTTCTGCCCCTGCTGCAACACCATGTGATCGCCGAAAATGTTCGGCAGCTTCACTTCGGCTTGCAACGGACCTGCGACCAAGAGAACCGCCGTGGCGATCGCTCCACGAACACAAACGCCCAGTCGTTTCCTCATCGTCACTCGCATGCCAATGGCTCCTTCATGACTACTTGATAAATTACACCCCGATGAAAGCTCTTCCCAAAAACGATTTGATCCGCGGTTTCCCCAACCAGCTCGTTGCGTCACGCTCATTCGGCAAAGCGTGATCAAACTCGCCAATCATCACCGCGATTGCGCGCCGGATTATAAGCCACGCGAAGCGGACGGTCTACAAACGGTTGCCCGCGTCACCCGCTTCGTTAAGGCAACCTCCTTGCAACACTCCGCCAGCGCAATCGGCAATCGAAACCGGTCGACGAAGGTCACGGAAGCACACGGCCTTTTGCTCGGCTCAATCGATCGACTGCAGATACGCCAACAGATCGCTCATCGCCTGCGGGTCGATTTGCTTTTCCAGTCCCTCCGGCATAAGCGACAGTCCCGTGTTTTTCAGTTCATCAATATCGATTCGCAGCACCGTATCGGTGGCGTTGTCGCCGCGCTTGAGCGTCACACTGTTCGCGGTTTCCGCGGCAATGATGCCGGTCAACGTTCGTCCATCTTTCGTGGTGATGACGTAATTCAGGTATTGCGGATTCACTTCCCGATTGGGGTCGAGCACATTCAGCAGAATATTCTCCGGTCCGCGATTGCGCATGGCGGCCAGATTTGGACCCGTGGCATACCCGACACCCTGCAACTGATGGCAGGTCGCACAGACTTTCTTGAACACCTCTTTGCCGCGCGATCCGTCGCCGTTGGTCGAAGCAACTTCGCGATAGGCATTCAATACGTCGGTGCGGCGGCCGACTTGGGACTTGGCGAGCAGCTTCTCTGCTTGTTCGCGAATGGCTGGATTGGCGTGGGATGCCAGAAGCCGGAACCGCGTTACGTCGAGATCATTGACGCTCACCGTGCCTTTCGCCACAGCTTGCAACATGCCGGCAGTCCACTCGGGGCGCGAAAACAACACATCGCCCGCTTGGCTTCGCAGTCGCGGGCCCATGGTTTCCCAACGCGCGAGCAGCGTTTCGGCGACCGACGGATCGGCGAAACTGGCAAGCGTGGCGAGCGCCGCGGTTTGTACCTCGGGAGGTTGCTCGGGGCCAAACAATTGTGAGAGCGTTTCGCGGAGATCGGCGAATTGCCCCAGTCGCATCTGCTGTACGGCCGCTGCGCGGTTTGCTGCCGTGGCGGATCCATCCAAGGCAATGACTTTGGCGTCAGCGACCAACTGTTTTGTGAATGCACCAGCTCGTCCATCCGTCGCGGCAGCGATCTGCTGTGCGAGTTTGCTGTCGGCCGGTGCCGCTGTGCCTTGAAGCACGGCCTGCAGCGTGGCTGACTCTTCGACCGGAATACTTCGGAGCACATCCAGTAGCGCTACCACATCCTCGGGCCGCTGCTGCTTCCCGATCTGAGCCGCCAGTTGCTTGAGCCATTCGCGTCCCGCTTCCGACTTGCGAAATTCCACATCCCGCACGAGTTCGCTCAGCACCGCGCCGCTGCCCGTGGCCAACGAACTGCGGATCGCAACGGTGACCCACGGATCGGAGGCATCCCGCTTCGCGATAGCGGCCAGCGCACGATGGCTGGCGAGCCCCGCCCAGTCACCGAATTCACCTAACGTAAAGGCCACCTGATATCGCACCCGCGGCTCCTTGTCCCCGCTCATCGCAATCAATCGCTCGCGAATCCGCAGGTCGTCCAACACCCGCTCCGCGCTACGCACTGCGTGCTCGCGCACACGGGCATCGGAATCAGCAAGTCGCGCGAGCACCACTTCGGGATCAAGGGCTTCGAGGCCTGCGAGCGCGTACATCGCGTGCATTCTGCCGAGCGGCGAGGCGGACTTTTCCGCGAGCTGCTCAAGCAGCTTCACCGCCTTCTTATCCTGTCGCTCGTAGATCAGTCGAGCCGCGGTGTCGCGACGCCAACCGTTGGGATCCTCCAGCGCGCTGACCAGCGTTTCGAGCTTGCCGCCCGCGAGCGGCTCCCGAGCAGCCGGCTTCGACGTTTCCGGCACCAGGCGATAGATCCGTCCGCGATCACGACCGCTGGTCAGGTCGAGGTGCTTCTTGATTACGGGGTGCAAACTTGCCGGGTGCTCGATCACTTCCCGGTACATGTCAGCCACATAGAGCGAGCCGTCCGGACCATTCGCGAACTGCACGGGTCGAAACCAAATGTCGTCCGACGTCACAAATTCCGCCTTCGCATCGACGCGTTTCGCCACGAGACCGATGCCTTGGGGCTCGAGCACTTTCCGATGAATCAGATTTCCACCGACATCGCCGACGATGGCGTAGCCTCGGTATTCCGCAGGCCAAAGGTCGCCGCGATAGATGGTGATTCCCGTTGCGCTGGTGAAGTAACCCGCGGCCCGGCCCCCGCCCTCGACCGGCCCCGGGATCAACCCTTTGACGCGAAGCCTCGTGCGCACCAACCGCCAAGGTTCAACCGGACTGGTGCGAAACACGTCTGCCTGCGGTCCCTCGACCGCGATACTGACGCGAGGCGACGGTGGAGCGAGATAGGGATTGCGGGCCACATAGCGGTCGTCAAACATGACGAGTTGGATATGGTCGCTGTTGTGGCAAACAAACTTGCGTCCCCAATCGTCAAAGCTCATGCCGTGCTGGGCTCCGCCGCTCGTGGCCTGCATCTCGAGCGTCCGCGGATCAAAAGCAAAATCACGGCCTCGAAGCGCCAACGGCGGGTTGTCATTCTCGCGATACTGCGGATGATCCGGCCCCTTCACAATCGACGCCCCGCTGCTGCTGGTGGCCCCGTGTATGCGGTTATCCAATCCCCATTGCAGTGAGTTCACGAGTCCCTGCACGTTGCTGCGTTCGAAACCGCGGAAAACAACCTTGCGAACATCCGCCTTCCCGTCGCCGTTGGTATCACGGAAGAAATAGAAATCGGGCGCCGCGGCGACGAACAAACCGCCATCGTAAGCAAACAACGCTGTCGGCCATGACAGTCCCTCGGCGTAGACCGTACTCTTATCGAACTTGCCGTCCTGATCGGTGTCTTCGAGCAGTCGGATGCGGCCGAGATTCGCTTTGTCATCCTCCGAATAGTCCAGCATCTCCACGACGAACAATCGCCCCGCCTCATCGAACGACATGGCGATCGGATCGGTCACCAACGGCTCCGCGGCCAACTGCTCCATGCGGAATCCCGGGGCTACATGGAATGTCTGCAACGCTTCTTGCGGCAACTTGGGCGGAATACGCGGCAATTCACCCGCATAGTCGCGCTCCACCGAATCGGACGACTTCTCCTGCGTCTCCTGCTGCGCATCACCCTGTGCTCGCACTCCGCTCCACGGCATCAGCCCCCCCAGCACCGCGACAACTCCCAGCACGA
>JBJOLO010000294.1:0-15396 GCA_046045565.1 Planctomycetota bacterium
TCGATACTCGCGGCAATTTGCCGAGCAGTACCTGCTGCCGATGGGAGCCGCAATCTGGTCATGCCCCACGGGCACGTTCGCCGATTTTCCGATCCGCTTCATCGTTGAGTTCTACCACAATCACGGATTACTCAGTGTTTTCCATCGGCCGACCTGGCACGTCATCGATGGAGGCTCGCGCACGTACGTACGGGCCATGACGCGGGGGTTTGCCGACCGCATTCGGATCCGAACGCCCATTCAACGCGTGCATCGTTTTTCCGATCACGTGCTTGTGCAACCCGCGACGGGCGAAGCCCAGCGGTTCGATCAGGTGATCTTTGCTTGCCACAGCGATCAGGCATTGCGGATGCTCGGCGAGGATGCTTCACCGATCGAGCGCGAACTGCTGCAGTCGTTCCCGTACAGCCGCAATGTTGCGGTGCTGCACACCGATGCCTCGATTCTGCCTCAACGACGCCGCGCTTGGGCCAGTTGGAACTATCGCCTGACGCAGCTACGCGATGGCTCCACGCCCGCGACCATCACTTACAACATGAATATCCTTCAGGGATTTACTTCCCGGCACACCTACTGCGTGACGCTGAACGAGGAGTCTGCCGTCGATCCGGCGACGATTCTGGGGCGCTTTGAGTATCACCATCCGGTGTTTACAACCCGGCGGGCGGCCGCCCAGGCAAGGCATACGGAAGTGATCAATCGCAATCGCACTTCGTTTTGCGGAGCCTATTGGGGCAATGGGTTCCATGAGGATGGGGTCAATAGCGCCCTGGCTGTCGTTCGAGGACTTGAGACCAGCCCCGCGATGCCGGTTGCGCAAGGCGACACGGGACATCATGCGGTTTCGGAAAGCCTGCATCGTTCAGGCACCGCGGCCCGCCAGTTTCCTAATGCGGATGACGTCGTTGCGAGGGGGGCGAAGTCTGCATGAACTGGAAGAGCGGAATCTACGAAGGAGTGGTCCGGCACCGGCGTTACGAGCCCGTTGATCACCGCTTTGCTTACCGCTTGTTCATGATGTACATCGACCTCGATGAACTTCCGTCGCTCTTTCGCGGTCGATGGTGCTGGTCTACCGGACGATTCAACCTTGCCTGGTTCCGTCGCAAAGACCACCTGGGGGCGACGAATGTGTCGCTCGCCGACTCCGTAAGAGACCTTGTGATCTCGCGCATCGGGGTGCGGCCTTCCGGCCCGATTCGGCTGCTGACGCATTTTCGCTATTTCGGTTTCGCGATGAATCCGATCAGTGTTTTTTACTGCTTCGACCAACAGGAGAACCTGGAGTTCGTGGTCGCCGAGGTGAACAACACGCCCTGGGGCGAGCAGCACTGCTACGTGCTCGATGTGCGCGAAGGTCAGCGCGAAGGTAGCTCGTCATCGTTGCTGCACGCCTGCAACACCAAAGAATTTCACGTTTCGCCCTTCATGACGATGAACTACGACTATCGGTGGCGGCTCACCAAGCCCGGCCGATCGTTGGCGTTGCAGATTTTCAACCACCCGCGATCGGCCGCTCCGGAGCGCATCGCCGATTCCGCGGAAATGGCCGCCTCGTCCATGCCGCAGTCACTCGAGTGGAAGGGATCGCGCACCACGGATGCAGCGAGCGTTAGTTCCGTCGCGGTTGCGACGCTGCCGTCCTCGGGGCGACAAATGGACTGTCCCGAATCACCCCACGAGGCGACCTTCGAGGCGACGATGGTGCTCCGCCGACGCCCGATAACCGGTTACCAGCTTGCTCGTGTTCTGGCCCGATACCCCCTGATGACCGCCCAGGTGTTCGCCGGCATTTATTGGCAAGCCCTTAAGCTTTGGCGGAAACGCGTGCCTTTTGTGCCTCATCCCGCACCGCAACTGCAGCCGTGAACGTCGCGTCGGCGAGAAATCGATTTGCCGAACGGATGAAAGCCTGAGATATTGATGAGCCACTGAATAAACCAATCCTTGGTAGAAAGTTGTCGCATGTCCGAAGTTTCGAATTCCTTTGCAAGCGTTTTGGCGCCGATGGAGTCAGATTCGTCGAACCGTTCACGATTCCAACAAGATGCGTCACAGCCATCGAACGCCGGTTCCGGCCAATCGCTCGGCGTCATCGATCGGATGGCTCGACGTATCGTCGTCAGGCAGTTGCGCGACCTGACTCGCGGAGAGATTACGCTTCGCGACGCCTCTGGAACATGTCGTGTAGGCCAAGCAGACGACTTGCATGTGGTGATGCAGATCCACAAGCCGCGGTTTTACCGGGACGCCATGCTGGGCGGCACCTTGTCGGTGGCGGAGTCGTATCTGCAAGGCGATTGGGACTGCGACGACCTGGCAGGATTGTTCCGCATCTTCACGCGAAACTGCGAATCGGCTGACCGGTTCGATAAAGGCTTCGCACGACTGACCGGGATGGTGCATCGTTGGTTCCATCACTGGCATGCCAACAGTCGCAGCGGCAGTCGCAAGAATATTCACGCTCACTACGATCTCGGCAATGAGTTTTTTCGATTGTGGCTCGATGACACCATGGCCTATTCGAGCGCAATCTTCACGGGGCAAGACGATTCGTTGCAGCAGGCATCGACGGAAAAGTTCGACCGCGTTTGTCGTCGTCTCCAATTGAAATCGTCGGATCACGTGCTGGAAATTGGCAGCGGCTGGGGTGGTTTCGCGATGCACGCCGCCTCCCAGTACGGCTGTCGCGTCACGACCACCACGATTTCGCAGGAACAGTATGACGAGGCACGGCAACGCATTCGCGAAGCCGGATTGAGCCATCGGATCTCCGTGCTGCTGTCCGACTATCGGGATTTGAAAGGGCAATTCGATAAGTTGGTTTCGATCGAGATGATCGAGGCGGTGGGGCACAAGTACATGGACGAGTACTTCCGGTGCTGCAGTCAATTGCTGAAGCCGACTGGTTCGATGGTGCTGCAGGCGATCTTGATGCCGGAGCGACGCCATGAGCAGTACTTGAAGTCGGTTGATTTCATTCAGCGTTATGTGTTTCCGGGCGGTTGCCTGCCATCGATGGGAGCCATCCTCGATTCGGTGGCCCGCGCGACCGACTTGCGGTTGGTCAACGCCGAAGATTTTGCGCCGCACTACGCTGAAACACTACGAAGGTGGTGCGCCGCGTTTCATGAGCGGATCGACGATGTCAGACAACTGGGGTACTCCGAGCGCTTTTTGCGGCTGTGGCACTATTACCTTTGCTACTGCGAGGCGGTATTCGAAGAACGTTATTGCGGTGTCATGCAAATTCAATTCGATAAGCCGCGGTGTCGTCGCGATGCGATCCCGGCCTCGTCGACCGGTCGTGAAACTATGTTTGCGGACAGGATGTGAGCGAATCATGAGCATGATCGGGTTGGGGATTGATGCAGTGGAGCGAGGCTGGGTGCCGGATGCCTTAACGCGAGCCGCGATTCGCAGCTTGTGTCGACAGCGGTTGCGCGAAACGTGCAAGTCGCGGACGAGTTCTCGAAACGCAGCGACGCCGCTGGTTGAGCGCATGCGTAGCGGACCGATCGCTTTGGTGCCCGAAAAGGCAAACGAACAGCACTACGAGGTACCTCCCGAATTCTTTGCCGCGGTGCTGGGGCCGCGGCGGAAATACAGTTGTTGCTTCTACCCGGACGCGAAGACCTCGTTGGCCGCCGCCGAGGAATACGCACTGGCCATCAGTTGCGAACGAGCCGGTTTGGCGAACGGACAGTCGATCCTGGAACTCGGCTGTGGCTGGGGATCGCTGACGCTGTGGATGGCCGAGCATTATCCCGACAGCCGGATCACCGCGGTGTCCAATTCGGCGCCGCAGCGAGGCTACATCGAAGCCGAGGCGGCGCGGCGCGGTTTCAACAATGTTCGCGTGCTGACCGCAGACATGAATGACTTTTCCGCACCGGCCGGTTCGTTTGATCGCGTCGTGTCGGTGGAGATGTTCGAGCACATGCGCAACTACCAGCAATTGCTGGAACGCATTGCGTCATGGCTGGTGCCGGGTGGAAAGCTGTTTATCCACATTTTCTGCCATCGCAGCGAGGCGTACGCCTTCGAGACCGAAGGCGATGCGAATTGGATGGGACGCTATTTCTTTTCCGGCGGAATCATGCCCAGCGCCGATCTCCTGCGCGAGTTCCAGCATCACCTTCGATTGACCAATCAATGGTCGTGGAACGGAACGCACTATCAGCGGACCTCCGAGGCATGGCTGCACAACCTCGATCGCAATCGCCGTGAAATCATGCCGATCTTGACGTCGGTGTACGGCGAAGCGGAAGCATCGCGATGGTTTCATCGCTGGCGGATGTTCTTCCTGGCTGTCGCGGAGTTGTTCGGCTACGCGAACGGCGAGGAGTGGTTCGTGTCACATTACTTGATGGAAAAACCGGCCTGATTGTTCGGGCGCGGAGTGGTGAGAATCCCATGGGGCCTGTCGCGACAACCTTGCTCTCGTCTTTGGGAGCGATCGTCGCTTGCGTGATCGCCTTGTGGGTGGTCAGTCTCGCTCGACGTGATTCCAGTGTGGTCGATCCGTTTTGGGGATTCGGCTTCGTCATCGTCGTGTGGATCGCGTGGTTCCTGCAACCGGTCGCGACCCCGCGCAGTACGCTCTTCGCCGTTTTGACAACGTGTTGGGGCCTGCGATTATCGGGGTATCTGGTGTGGCGAAATCGCGGGCACGGAGAAGATCGACGTTATGCCGCTATGCGGGCGTACCATGGTGACCGCTATTGGTGGGTCAGCCTCGTTACCGTCTTCCTGTTGCAGGCAATCATCCTCTGGTTCGTAGCCTTCCCTCAGCAGCTGACCATTGCCTTCGGCCAGGCCGATCCGCTCGGATGGATGGATGCGGTCGGGATCCTCGTTTGGCTTTGCGGTTTCTTTTTCGAAACAGTCGGCGACCTGCAGTTGGCTCGCTTTCGTGCCGACCCCAACAATGCCGGTCGGGTGCTCGATACGGGATTGTGGGCCTATACGCGTCACCCGAACTATTTCGGGGACACCTGTGTCTGGTGGGGCTTTTACCTGATCGCGGTTGCCGGCGGTGCGGCGTGGACGGCAGGGAGTCCGTTGCTGATGACGGTACTGCTGATGCGCGTCTCCGGTGTCACGTTGTTGGAGCGAGATATTGGCGACCGTCGGCCCGACTATGCGGCCTACAAGTTGCGGACCAACGCTTTTTTCCCGGGACCGCGACGACGCCTCAAGTGACTACCGCCACGGGACCGGTAGCTGCGTAGCTGTTCGCAGTGTGGCGAGTAGAATGGCGAGTGAACAACCATTTGCCCCGTAGGTTCACGGACTGCTCGCGATATGAACTCGCCTGATAACGAGTGCGACGAATGAACGACCCATCGATTTCGGTGCCCGACCGCTTGGCGATCGACGGCGGCGTACCCATGCTCGCGGAACGCATCGATTTCTGGCCGCCGCGCGATGCAACGATCAAAGCCGCCTTGGATGCGGCATGGCAGTCGGGCGATTGGGGACGCTACGACGGGGAGTGGACCGCGCGGCTGCGCGATCAGCTATCCGCACTGCACGATGGTGCAGAGGTGATGCTTTGCGCCTCTGGCACGATTGGCGTCGAACTCGCGCTCCGCGGACTGGGGTTGGAACCGGGCGACGAAGTGGCGATCGCAGGGTATGACTTTCCGGGAAATTTCCGCGCTGTCGAAGCGGTCGGCGCGAGGCCGCTGCTCGTCGATCTCGCACCGCGAACGTGGTGCCTCTCCGTCGAGTCGTTCGAAGCTGCCATCGGGGAGTCGACGCGGGCGGTCATCGTTTCGCATTTGCATGGCGGCACGGCGGATATGGCGGAAATCGAAAGGCTTTGCCGCGCTCGAGGCATTGTCATCATCGAAGATGTCTGTCAGGCGCCGGGCGCGGCCCGCAATGGAAAGATGCTGGGCACCTGGAGCGATGTCGCGATCTGGAGTTTCGGTGGCAGCAAGCTGCTCACCGCCGGACGAGGCGGCGCGGTGATTTCGAATCGCCCCGAAATCATGCAGAGAATCCGCGTCTACTCGGAACGCGGCAATCAAGCGTTCCCGTTAAGCGAACTGCAAGCCTGCGTTCTGGTGCCGCAATTGGAAAAGCTGGACGAGCGAAATCGGATTCGTGTTCGTGCTGTGGAACGCATCACCAGCGATCTCGCCCCTGCTGATTGGCTGGAGCCCCTCGCAGCCGCTGCCTCAGGTGAGACGCGAGCCTACTACAAAACAGGTTGGCTCTATCGTCCCGATCCCGCTTGCGGCCGATCACGAGACGCCTTCATTGCTGCGATTCGGGCGGAAGGCGTCCCGTTCGACGCTGGCTTTCGTGGATTCGGACAACGGAGTAGCCGAAGGTGTCGCAAGCCGGGTCCGCTGGTCCATAGCCAACTCGCGGCCGAATCCACATTGATTCTGCATCATCCGATCCTGCTCGGCAGCGAGGAAACGCTCAGGCTGGTCGCGGCGGCCGTGCTGAAAGTCGGAGCCACTTGGCGCCTGGAACGCTGCCGCGACGGCAGTCGATGATCGTTTTTGGATTCGACTCGCTGAAACGTGTCGGCTGGCGGTGGAAAGCGACGGTCGGCTGTTGTCGCGTCCAGGGCTTCCGTCGCCTCCTCGGGTTGCGCGGCTGCACGTTCGCTCGCCACGACGCTGATCTCCGGTGTCGGCAGCAATTCGCCTCGCACAATCGAGACCTCGCGAGGTGCCTTGATTGATAGCGTCACGCGATTGCCCTGCACGCGTTGCACGATAACCTCTACTTCGTTACCGATCATGATGCTCTGACCGATGCGGCGACTTAAGACGAGCATGATCCATCCCTCCTCAATCCTTCGATGGTGAAACTCCTGGCAGATCCCCTGCCAATGCCCGTCATAAGGAAGCAAACGCTATGCCATTTCTTTGCCTAGTCGCTTTAGCAGGCACCTTCCGCCTATTTTTCCCAATCCGACCGGTTGCTTGGTTGCATCAGATTTGAATGAATTGCTCGGTCATTCTGGCAGACAGTCGTCGTGCTAGCGTTGGCGGGTGGGAATGAAGTTGCGACAGTTGATGCAGAAAAGAGCAAGATCCGTTCGGGCGTTATTCGCTCACAATCTGCGCTGTCGTGACACAGTGTCCGCGCCCCCAACCCGCCCGCATTTCAAGACACACACGTTTGGCGTCGGCGGCCGCGTTGAGGTCGGTCTGAACGTGTGTGTCTTGGATTTCGAGTCGCCCCGTCAGGTTTGCCCAGTCTCGCAGGTCGGGGTGGGTGTACCCGGTCTCGTCGACGTCGTGCCAGCATTTCAAGACACACACGTTTGGCGTCGGCCGCCGCGTTGAGGTCGGTCTGAACGTGTGTGTCTTGGATTTCGTGTCGCCCCGTCAGGTTTGCCAAGTCTCGCAGGTCGGGGTGGGTGTACCCGGTCTGATCGCCGTTTTGCGGGCATTTCAAGACACACACGTTTGGCGTTGGCGGCCGTGTTGAGGTCGGACTGAACGTGTGTGTCTTGGATTCGGATAGGGCGATTCGCGTGGCATGCGAAACTTGCCAGTCTGATGGCCGGCGTGGTACCTTTCGCAGACTTGGCCGGGGTTCGTGGCTTGGGTTGACAGCGGGCTGGGGGCCGTCGCTGTCGGGTTACTCCAACAGCGCAATGCAACAGCGCAATTCAAGAGTGGAAGAATGGATGAGATGAAAAAACAAACGGGTTGGGGGCGTTGTTGGTTGACTGTCGCATGTTCCTTCATCGTCGGGATGGTCGTCGCACAAGATCCCGATGTGCCCGGGGCAACGATGACCGAGGTGGCGAAAGCAGTGCAGCAGGGGCAGAGCGAAAAAGCGGTCGAGCTGCTGACGGCACTGCTGAAAAAAGACGACAAGCAAAGCACGGCCTACTACGTTCGAGGGCGTGAGCATTTTCGATTAGGGCGAATCAAGGAGTCACTCGCCGATTTCGACCGTCATGTCGCGTTGAGCCCCGAACTGGAACCGCGCCAGTGGGAACGCGGGATCACGATGTATTACGCCAAGGAGTATGGCCGCGGCGCGAAACAGTTCGAGTTGTATCAGACCTTTGACAACCGGGATGTGGAGAACTCCGTGTGGCGATTCCTCTGCATGGCCAGGAACGAAGGCGTGGCGAAGGCGCGCGAAGTGATGCTCCCAATCAAGGACGATCCCCGCGTGCCGATGATGCAGGTTTTCGAGATGTTTCGCGGCAAAGTTTCGCCCGAGCAAGTGCTGGAGGCGGCACGAAGCGGTGAGCCTTCCCCCGAAGTGTTAGCCGGCCGACTTTTTTACGCGCACCTGTATCTTGGCCTTTACTTTGACGCCACCGGCGATGCCGAGCAAGCTCGTAAATATATTGAACTCGCTGCCAGCGACGAAGCGAAAAAAGGTCGCGGTGTGAACACCTACATGTGGGACGTGGCGCGAGTTCATCGAAATCAGATTCGAGAGGAAGCGAAACGGTGAACAAGCCTCGACCTGAACCTGTCGACCCTTCTCGAGTCCGGGAACTTGCCCTCGGTGTGCTCGAGGCGGATCGCTTTCCCGATTTGGCGACGATAGACGGCGACCAGCCACGCGTGCGTCCCGTTTCGCCGGTGAAGCGAGTCGGATTCACGATCTACGTCGCAAACTTGCGGTGCTATCACAAGACAGTCGAGATTGCCGCGAACCCACGCGTTGAAATGGCCTTCATTGATTCCGGGCACAATCAAGTTCGGATCACCGGACGTGCCGAAGTCGTCACCGACCGCAGTGTGCTGCAGGAGATTTGGGACACCAATCCGCTGCTGCGTCAGTATCTTGGCACGCCAGACAATCCCGAACTGATTGTCTATCGCATGGTGCCTTCGCGTGTGCGATACATGCAGGAATGGAGTCTCGAGTACCACGACGTGCCGCTCGACGGCTGACGCAAAGTGCTGAGCGGACTCGAAAGAAACAGCGGACTCGGTCGACTTTGCAGAGCGGGACGTTGCCGACTTCAGTTGTCGCGAAGGGCGCCGAACACGACTTTGCCGCGCTTGATCGTTGCTCGGACCACCAGTTCATCCGCCCTGCTCTCGCAGAGTGTGCCTTCGCGTGGAATGAGGTCGAACAGCACAAGGTCGGCAAGCGAGTCCGGTTCCAGTCGCGTCGGTGCGACTCCGATCAGTTCCGCGGCCTGGCTGCTGGCCATGTCGAACGCGGTCGCGAGTGAAACGCCTGCGAATCGCATCACGTTGCTGACTCCGTCGCCGATCGGTCGCGAGGCACCAGCGAGCAGTTCGCGTTGTCCGGCAACGACGAGTCGTCCATCTTCGAGCACTTCGATGTTGCCGAGCGGCGTGCCCGCATAGTTGCCGGGTGGCATGCCGGCCATGCCCGTGATGTCGCTGACCAGCACGCACCGGGCCGCGGTCTTGGCTCGCACAAAGGACTTCACCACGGCCGGAGGCAAGTGATGGCCATCGACGATCAAGGTCGCTGCGAGCCGGTCGTCGGCGAGTTGATCCCAGATATAGTTGGGGTGCCGGCGGATTCGCGGGTGGGCTGCATTGCCGAGATGCGTGCTGAACGAAGCGCCGGCCTGCACGGCGAGGTCGATTTGTTTCGTGTTGGCGTTCGTGTGGCCGATGGCAACGCGCACACCTTGCTGCACGGCGCGAGCAATGAAAGCCGGTGCGGAATCATATTCGGCCGACATCGTCACAATGCGGATGCGATTGCCGGAAGCCCGTTGCAATCGGTCGAACGCATTCCAGTCCGGAGGTTGACAGTGCTCAAGAGGGTGGGCCCCGCGTGGTCCGTCCTCGGGCGAGATAAACGGGCCCTCCAGATGGATACCCGCGACGCGCTGAGCGACCTCCGGGTAGCGATCGCAGGCCGCGGCCAGGGTGGTCATGGCCGCCTCAAGCCGCTCCAGTGACTGAGTCGTCGTCGTGGGGCAGAATCGCGTGACGCCGAATTGATCCTGAGCCAGGACAAGGTCCCGAACCTGTTCGACCGACAAGCCGGCCTCATTGAATTCATGGCCGCCAAATCCGTTGATCTGCAGATCGACAAACCCCGGCCCGATCCAAGGCAGCGCGTCCCGATGTTGTGTTGCAGGTTCCACCTTCGTGATGCGTTCGCCCTCGAACGTGATCGCGATAGGTTGCGCTGTCGCGTAATGCCGGCCAACGATCTGCATGGTATTTCAGTCCTGCGTCTTGTCGTATTCGAACCGTACGAAGCGCGTATCCTGCTCACGGCCGGTGAGTTCGGTGAGCGGTCCGTAAAGTTCAGGTCGGCGAGCTTTGATCCAACGCACGCCGGTTGCCCGATCGCGCAGCGACGCATCGAGGTCCGCGACCACCATCGCATCGTCAATTGCGTCCGTCTCTGCCAAAGTGCGCCCGTACGGATCAAGGATCATCGCGTTGCCAGTGCGCACTTCGTCGTCGTCGCGGCCGACGCCGTTGCTGAACACGAGAAACATGCCGTTGTCGTGGGCGCGGGCCGGTAGCCAGCGCATGAGCCAGCCTCGACCTTTATCGCTTTGGAATGCACGTCGAACGGCTTCCGGATCGCGGTCGCGCCGCTCCCATAGCTCGACATCAATCCGCCCCATGGCAAACGGGCTGCCCGACTTGCAGCCACCTGTCTGATGCGGTGCCAACAAGATCTCCGCACCTCGCAACGCCGTGATGCGAGCATTCTCGACAAGGTTGTTGTCGTAGCAGATCAAGACACCGACACGGCAGCCGTGCGGCGTTTCGAAGACGGTATACTCGTTGCCCGGCGAGAGAAACTCGCTGACGAACACGTGCAGCTTACGATGGCGAGCGATGCGTCCGTCGGGCATCGCCACGATGTAGGTGTTATACAGGCGATCGTCGCTACCACGCTCGACAAGACCGCCGCCGATGGTGATGCGGTATTCGCGGGACCAGGCGAGCAACTGTTCGGCGGCCGGGCCGTTCTCGGCGGACTCGGCGATCGCGTACATGGCATCCCGACTCAGCGTGCGAAGATGCCAGTAACCCGAGACGCAACACTCAGGAAAGGCAACGATCTCCGCACCGGCGCCGGCAGCGGCTGCTACCCAGCGCCCCATCGTCTGGAGGTTCGCCTGTTTGTCGCCTGCTGCGTGCTGAAACTGCACCGAGGCGACGCGGATGTTTCGCATGGCTACCCTATTTCGGCGGATCGGATTCCGGCTTGGGAGTATCGTCCACCTTCGGTGTGTCCGCAGGCGGTGTCTCGTCGGTCTTCGCCGCAGGCGGCGTACCTGCAGCATCCGCTCCGTCCGTACTCTTCGCCGCGTCAGCACCGTCCTTCATCGACTCGGCGTCGTCGGCTCCGCCCTGATTGATGTCGAGATTCAGTTGTTCGTCGCCGGTCAGATCTTTGACTTCCTTCGGCGCTTCGGGTGGGGTGCAACCGCCGCAGCCATGGACCGCAAGGATCTGAGACGATACGAACAGGGAGAGCAGCAACGACCGGCAGACTTTCACGTGATACTCCTTTGGCACGCAGGCGTTTTTCCGGCAACCGACCTGCCGCGTAGCGGGTCGAGTTTGCTGCCGGAAACGTATTCATGGCGAATAGGCAATCTGCACCGCATAGCGCGGCGGTAGGGTGCGATCGCCGTTTCAACGTGTTGTAAGTATAAGCATGGTCGTCATGTCGGTGGGAGATCCGCCAGGAAGTCGCCAATTCGTCGCAATATTCAGGGGCATCGGATCGGCGTCGTTGGATCTGGCGGAGGCGGTCAGGATTGACATTAGGTAAGATTGTCTGATAATCGACGCGGATCGGTTCCCCAGCCCCGTCATCTTTCCGACGTAATAACCCTCCGCAATTCCATGGGGCGTGTGAATTCGTTGAGCGCGATTTGGAGCCGTTTTGATGTTGCCTCGATCCTTTCCCGTCCTGCGCCACGTGGTTGTGTTGTGGACGCTTGGTTTGCTCGGAGTGGGTGCATCGTTGAACGCCGATGAACCGACTTCGGTAACGATCTCGGCGGAGAGTCGCGCGTTATTCGAGAAGCAGATTCAGCCGCTACTCGTCAAAGCATGCGGGAACTGTCACGGGAAGAAACCCAAGGACAACGATCTCGATTTGACCGCCTTTGGCACCGCCGAGGCGATGCTTGCCAAGCCCAAGGTGCTGAGCGACGTCGCCGAGCGGTTGCGGTTGGGAGATATGCCGCCGAAGGAAGCGCCACAGCCGACCTCGGCCCAGCGCGAACAATTATTGGACTGGATCACCGCGGCGCTCGATGCGGAAGCGGCCTCGCGGGCTGGCGACCCGGGGCCGGTGACCTTGCGACGGTTGAGCAACTCCGCGTACGACAACGCGATCCGCGATCTCACCGGCGTCGACATGCGCCCGACGCAGGCTCGCGAGTTTCCCGTGGACAGCGTCGGCGGCGAGGGGTTTGCGAACGTTGGTGATGCGATGCCCGTGACTCCCGGTCTGATCGAACGCTATCACCTGGCCGCACGCGACGTGGCTGCGCGGGCCGTGCTGCTGCCCACGGGCTTTCGCTTCTCCGCATCGACCGAGCGCCCCGATTGGGCCGAGGAAGCCCTCAAGCCGCTCCGCAGTTTCCACGCCCGCTATGCCGGACCCAATGGAGAGCCTCCGCTGGCGACACATCTCGCGGCAACCTTGAAGCACCGCGATAGGCTTGCCCGTGGCGGCGCCGCCGAAATCGCTGCAGTGGCCGCCGAGGAAAAACTCAACGCCACCTATCTGGCGGCACTTTGGACGGGGCTGAATGCCAAGTCAACCTCGTCCGCGGAAGTTGTTGCGCAGTCAAAGCAGTGGTCCGAGAAGACGGCTAAAGCAGAAGCCGAGTCGCGACGGCGCCAGGCCGCTTTTCAGTCGGCCAGGAAGCTGATCGACGCTCGCTGGGCTTCGTCGAAACGTGTCCTCGCAGAATCGAAAGTCGCGGAGGCAGGCTCGGTTCCCTTCGAGCACAAGGTCTCGGTGCAACGCGGCGAATTGCTGATCCTGGCCGTGCTTCCGAACGAAAATCACGGGGCCGACAGCACGCTCGTCGAATGGACCATCCGCGAAACCGGTGGCGGTCAGCGAACCTGGAGCATCGCCGATCTGGTGCCCAATCTGCTCAAGGGCAACCCGTGGTCGGACAAGCACGACGCCCAGTGGAGCTTTCTGGAAACCACAACCACTCCCGTGTTCCTCACCGAACGGCGAGACAGCAATGCGGGACGGCCTGAATTGAAATCATGGAGCCTCGGTTCGGAGCCCTCTGTGTTTGTAAATTCGGCGGCGGAACCAATCCCCGTATGGACGACGTTGCCCGCGCGATCGGTCTTCGTCCATCCCGGCCAGAAGCGAAATGTGGGGATTGCCTGGACGAGTCCCATCGCGGGCGAATTGTTGGTCACGGGCCGTGTCGCCGATGCTCACCCGTCCAGTGGCGACGGAGTTTCGTTCGAGCTGTCGCATCTCGCGGCTTCGGATCTGGGGCAGGCCCTGGCTGATCTCAGCAATGTTCCTGCAAGTCCGCCGGACGCCGGTCTACCTCCGGACATGCTCGCCCTCGTTCGCGAAAAATGGCGCGAGGCCACCACCGATCCGGCCCCGGTGCTGGCGGCAATCAAGACGATGCAGGACCAATTGTTTCAGGGCAACTACGGCAAGAATGCGGCCATGGCCGTTGGCAACGGCTTTCCCGCTTGGGAGGACATACGTCGCATCGTCTCCCGCGAGCGGGTGCAAGGAGCCGCCCGCCAGCCGCTCTTCCGCATGGTCGCGTTGCCTGCGCAGCCCGACACGTTCGTGGTCTGGGACCGGCTACGACTGGAAGGTGGCGACGGTCCGCCGCTGGTGTTCGCCGAGCACCCGGAACTGAGCGCGGCTGTCGAGCAAGCTTCGGGACTTCAATTCGGACAGCATCCGCTGGGGCGGTCCGTGCCGAAGTCGGCGCTCGTTACGGCGTCGGGTGCCGAGATCGTCATCGATTTAAGCAAACTGCCGGCAGAACTACAGCAGGCGCTCACGCTGCCCCGGTTCCTCCGTGCGGACGTGTACCTCGACGAAGCCAGTCCGGAAACCGCATCGGTTCAAGCGTTCCTCATCGCTGCGACAGGCGGTGGCGGCAATCTGGCCGAGCCGGTCGCCACGGCGACGCCTGGCGACCCGCGGGCCGCACTGATCGTGCATCCACGCGTCGCCGCCGAACGGGCTCGACCGGCGGCCGAGTTTCGCGCGCTCTTTCCGCCGGCGGTCCTCTTCCAGCCGATCATCCCGCGAGACGCCCAGGGGAGCGTGTTCCTGTACCGTCGCGAGGACGAGCCGTTGCGTCGGCTCCTGCTGGACGACACGGGCCGGGCGGAGATCGAACGGCTGTGGAGCGAACTGGAGTTCGTGAGCGAGCAAGCACTTGCCACTCCGATCGCGTACGCAGGACTCGTGCAGTATTACCGCAAGCCGAACGACGGTGCGCGAATCATGTTCTTTTACATTCAGGAGTTTGAGGAACAGATCAAACGCGAGGAGACGGCCTTCCTTGCGGCTCAGGTCGCTGCGGAACCGCGGCAACTTGCGGCGCTGCTGGCCTTCGCCGCCCGCGCCTGGCGCCGTCCACTCGACCCTGACGAACGCGAGGCGATTCTCGCGTCCTATCACGCCGACCGGAACGACGGTATGAAGCACGATCCCGCGTTTCGTGCCGCACTGGCCCGCGTCCTCTCGTCGCCTTGGTTTCTGTATCGAGTCGAACAACCCGCGACAGGCTCGCGATGGCAACCGGTCTCGGGCGACGAACTGGCGACGCGGCTGAGCTTCCTGCTTTGGGACTCGATCCCCGACGACGAACTGCGCGCGACGGCCGCGACGCTGCACGAACCAGAGGTCATGGAGGCGCAGCTGCGGCGCATGTTGAAGGATGCACGGATGCGGGGCATGGCCGAGGAGTTCGGGGCGCGTTGGCTCGGAGTGCGAGACTTTGTAACCAATCACGGCCGAAATCTGCAGCACTTTCCTGAATTCACGCCGGTCTTGCGCGACGCCTTGGCTGAGGAACCGGTGCGGTTCTTCGAGGATCTGCTGGTGAACGATCGCCCCGTAGCCGATGTGATCAGCGCCGACGCGGTGGTCATCAACGACGTCCTTGGTCAGCACTACGGTATCCCGGGCATCACCGGCGCGGAGTGGCGTCGGGTCGAGCATGTTTCGGCCTATGGACGTGGCGGGTTTCTCGGTTTCGGCGCGGTGATCGCCAAGCAATCGGCCGCCGCGCGGACGAGCCCGATCAAACGCGGCGCGTGGCTGGTGCAGATGCTAGGCGAGCGACTGCCGAAAGTTCCGCCCGAGGTTCCGCCGCTGCCCGAGATTCCCCCAGCCGGGCTTAGCGTCCGCGAAATCACCGAGCGTCACCGTCAGGACCCAAAATGTGCCGGTTGCCATGTTCGC
>JBJOLO010000235.1:0-5109 GCA_046045565.1 Planctomycetota bacterium
GGGCGATGAAAGGCCTGGCCGGTGCCAGTCCGGACGAACCCGGTTCGCAACCGTTGATTGCATTGCCGTTCGTCAAGGAAGGTCTGACCGACCACGAGCAAGTCAAAAAGGCAATTGCCTACGTGCAGGGGATGGTGCACGAGGGTCCAGGCAGCCAGGAAATGCGCGGACCGATGTACAGCCGCGCCGTGGCATTGATCTTTCTGTGTGAACTCGACCCGCAGCAATTCAAACCGGAAATTGAAATGCTACTCCAGCACTTTTACGACCGGCAGATGCCAGCCGGTGCCTGGAGCTACTTGAACTTTACGACGGGCGATACATCGCAGGCCCAGTACGGGATCCTTGCGTTGTGGACGGCCCAGAAAGCCGGCTTCAAGGTGCCGATCGACAAAGCGGAGCGGGCACTTAGCTGGTTCCTGCGGACGCAGGCGGCCAGCGGCGGATTCACCTATCAGGCGGAAGATCCGGGCAGCGGTCAGCGGATCGCGCAAGCGCAGGTTTCGCTAGGTCTCTCCGCTGCGGGAACCGCATCCTTGTACGTGGGTGCCGACATGTGCGGATTGGGTCGAGGCGACAAGCAACGCGGCAAGGAAGAGGACATACCGGCGGCATTGCGGCTTGTCAAAGACCTGAAAGAAGATCCGGACGCCGGCGCGAAGAAGGTTTCCACCAACATCAATCGGGAAGCACTCAAGCGCGGACAGGCGGACGGCAATCGGTTTTTCGATGCCAACTACCGCATCGAACCCGGTCAGTGGCAGTTCTATTATCTGTACACGCTCGAGCGTTACATGAGCTTCCGCGAGAGTATTGAAGGCGGACCGGAAGAACCGAAGTGGTACAACGACGGCGTGGAGTACCTGAAAGCCACGCAGAAACCTGACGGCACGTGGAACAACCCGGGCTCGGGCGCCGGCCGAGGCGGCGACACGGCATTCGCCATCATGTTCCTCACGCGCAGCACCAAGAAGAAAATCGCCAAGGCCGTCGCCGGCGACGGTGCACTGGCGGGCGGCAAGGGCCTCAACGGCGACATGACCAAAGCGAAGCAACGAGCCGACGGGAAGATCGTGGCCGTGCCGAAATCCAACGCCGTCGATGACCTGCTCAATGCACTCGAAGACCCGAAAAACTCCGATGTCGAAGGCATCGCCGACTTGGGCGAAGCATTGAAACTCGACTTCAAAGATCCGAAGCGATTCAAGGCGCAGGTGGATCGCGTGCGAGCTTTGGTTTCTGCCGAAAAATTCGAAGTGCGGCTCGTCGCCGTCCGAACGCTCGGAAAGACCGATGACTTCGATAATATTCCGTATCTGATCTACGCGGTGACCGACCCCGACATTCGGGTTGCTCGCGTCGCCGATGCGGGCTTGCGCCACATCACGCGCAAACTGGACGGCGTCGGCATGCCAACCGATCCCACCGATCAACAGCGGTTCGCCGCCGTTCAAGCATGGAAGCAGTGGTACAAAGCCGTGAACCCTTCGGCTATCTTCTTGGACTAGAAGATCGGAAACGTGGCAATTACTGTGAAGCCTCGAGGCTGGTGCGAGCCAGTTCGAGGTGCCATCGTGATGCCCGGCTTGGGTAGCCGGCAACGCCTGCAAGCGATAACGGCAGAACACAAACGACAGAACACGAACTGCAGAATCGCGAGTAGCAAGATTACGATCGACACGGCAACCTCCTTCGCAAGGTGACGAAACATGGCAACGGCAAGCATGCCAGACAAGTCGAAAGCCTCGCCCAATGCGGCAGGCACCTTTCGCGTGAAGGGCGAACTCGCGCCGCTTCGCGTCTCGTCGTACGATCGCTTTGCCGGCCTGCTGATGACCCTGCTGATCTTCATCGGATTCATCGTGCTCACGCTGCTGATCGTCTGGATCACCAGCCAGGACTGGAGGCGGCCTCGGATCGTCCCGATTGATATCACCGAACCGGAACCGGGCGGTGGCGGCCAAGGTGCCGCGATGACCAATCTGGAAGAGCCTAAAGAGGACGAACTCGAAGTGATCGAGCCCGTTTTAGAGGTGGTGTTCGAAGCGATCACCGATGCGATCACAACGCAAGTTGCGGTGCTCGACCAGATGCAACCCAAGCAGTTTATGGGTCGAGGCGACGGGCAGGGTACCGGCGACGGACGCGGCGTAGGGCCGGGTGGCCCCGGCGACAAAGACGTGATCCCCCGGTGGGAACGCTGGGAGATCCGCTACAACTCCAACAGCGTCGAAGCCTACGCCCGACAACTCGATTATTTCAAAATCGAACTCGGTGCACTCGGCGGTCCGAAGGGCGGACAGAACGTCGACTACGCAGTCGGCTTCGTCGGTGGAAAACCGTCGCGCCGCAGCGGGCCCGCCAAAGACGAGAAGCGACTGTACATGACCTGGAAACAAGGACCGCTCAAGCAGACCGACGAATCGCTGCTCAATCGGGCCGGTATCGCAACCAAAAGCCGCATCATCATGCAGCTCTACCCGAAGGAGATCGAGGACACGCTCGCAACACTCGAACGGCAGTACGCCGGCGCCAGCCGCGATATCCGCTCCATTCGCCGCACCATTTTCGAAGTAAAGGAGGTCGGCGGAGGCTACGAATACGTGGTGAAGGACCAGATGTATCGAAACTTCATCAAGTAGTTGCGACCGTATGGTTCAACGAGCAAACCAACCACACGCAACGCAAATAAATCTGAACTCAAATCCATTCCATTCCGAACCCACCACCTGACAGACCAATCATTGTGCACGAACCGCGGACAACCTGTTTCGCGTCGTGATTTCTGAACGAGCCAGACATCTTTGGAGAGCCGAAAAGCGTAAGCCGCCATGAATTACGACACTTTCATGACGTTCGTAAACAACAGTGTTTACTTTTTCCAAGCCATCGTCGCGATCTGGGGAACCTATTGCGCCGTGGTGATTTTCACTCGCATTCAACAAAAGCGATTCAAATCGTACGACGGCCAGACACAGTTTCTGGATGTATTGGAAGAGCCGCTGGCGCGAGGTGACTTCGAAACGGCCCAGCAGATTTGCGAGGGCGACAATCGCGCCATCGTGCAACTCGGCTACATGGCGATCATCAATCGCGCCCTGGGTATCAAGAAGGTCAAGGAAATGGTGCTGGAATTCTTCCAGCGCGAAGTCCTGTCGGACCTCGAGAACCGCATCAGCGGTATTAACATCGCCATCAAGACCGAACCGATGCTCGGACTGCTCGGCACGGTGCTAGGAATGATGCAGGCGTTCGGAAAGCTCGCCTTGGCCGAATCGGTGAAAGCCGAAGACCTGGCCTCGGACATCAGTTTCGCGCTCGTCACCACCTGCGTCGGACTAACGATCTCGATTCCGCTGATGTTTATCCTCACCGCAATCAACGTCCGCATGCGAAAGATGGAAGAACTGGTTGCCACAGGCATGAACCGGTTCTTCGAGATCTACCAGCGTGGAATGAACAACAGTCCGAAGAAGTAGTTTGATTACGCGGGGCCTTTGCAATGGCTGACATGCCGGACGAGATCGACGAGGGTGATGACGGCGGCGTCATGACGCTCAAGAAAGCGCAGCTCGAAGAATCGGAGATGGATATCACTCCGATGATCGACTGCACGTTCTTGCTGTTGATCTTTTTCATCGTTTGCTCGCGGATCCAGCAGCAAGCTCAAATCGCGCTGCCTCCCGCTCGGAACGGCGATGTGATGGCGGCCAAAGACGCAGTGGTGCTGACGATCGTCGAGGGCAACACACCCACCGCTTCCGTCTACAAGGGCGATGGCCCCTCCGAAGATCAACTGATTCCCGGCGGTGACCCCGTCGCCCAGGAACAGGAAATCACGCGATACGTCGAAGAGTCGATGCGGACCGATCAGAAAATCAACATCCTGGTGAAAGCCGAAAGAAAGGTGAAGCACCGCGAGGTATCGCGTGTAATCAAAGCGGCAACACAGGGACTCGAAATCCAAAAAGTGCACGTTGCCGTCCAGCAGTCCGGCGGCGAGTGACGATCAAACCACTCGATCTCACCCCATCCGTGCGCACCACGAATCAACGAACTCACCATCCGATTTGCATATGAACGCACCCGCGGCCGCCGAAACACAAAATATGGATCTGCCCCCCGCCGATAGCGATGGGGATGGCGAAGAAGTCGTTTTCAAACGGCGCGTCGAAGAAGCGGAAATGGACATGACGCCGATGGTCGACATCGTGTTCCAGCTGCTCATCTTCTTCATGATCACCGCCTCGTTCACCATGCAAAAAGCGATGCCTGTTCCCAAACCCAAGGACGACCGCCCCAGCACCTCGGCCACGCAACCCGAAGAGCAGGAGGATATCCTGCCCGTCACGGTGATCGTCGATCATATCGGCTCGTTTTTCCTCGAACTCGAAGACGGCGAACGTCAGGAAGTTCCCAGCGACCAGGAATTGATCGTAAAGCTACGACAGGTGCGGAAGGAAAACCCGGATTCCAACGTGACGGTGATGGTCAAAGCGAACGGCGAAGCGCCGCATTATCGCGTGGTCATGGCAGCCGATTCCGCAACCACCGCCGGCTTCGGCAAAGTCGGATTGCAAACCGTCGAAGACGACGACTAAGGATCGGGCTCAGCTCAATCAGGCTCGCATACAACGCTCATAAGAAAATTCACACCTAGACGAAGCTCGCAGGATCAGGATCTATCGATGTCGGCTGAAAAGTTTGTGGACCATTTGGAAAGTCAGGGGTTATTGGAACCCGCGCTGGTGAAGCAGGTCCGCCAGAAGATCGCCCGCTCCTCGTCGCCGGTGAAGCCCGAAGCGGTCGCCAAGATGCTGGTCGATGCAGGGCACCTCACCGCGTTCCTGGCGAAGAAGGCGTTAACCGAATGCGGTGCCGCGGCGACCCCCGCGCCGACTGAGAAATCGCCGTCGGCCGACAAGACCGTCACAGCCGTCGAATCGGATGATCTCGGTTTAGCATTGCTCGATGATGCACCGGCAACTGCACCGGCGCAGCCGTCCAAACCGGCACCAGCCAAGCCGGCAGCATCCAAACCCGCTGTGTCGAAGCCGACAGAAAAGCCGGCCGCCGAAAAGCCAGCCGCCAAGCCGGGCTTAGACCGTC
>JBJOLO010000406.1:0-8064 GCA_046045565.1 Planctomycetota bacterium
AGATTGTGGCCCGCAAAGGCTGGATCCCCTCCGAAGTCGAACGGACCGTGACCGTCGGATCCAAGAAACAAGAATCCCGAACCAAGCACGTCGTCAACTGGATCGTCTCGGATCAAGACCAGAAGCGCATGAGCCGCGCCGGCGACGACCTCGTAACGTTTCGATCCGTGCCGTACGTCGAATACGCTCAGGACGAAACCCAGGTCGCGAAAAAAGAAACCCGCTAGATCCGAAGACGAGCCCAACGTCGCAGGTGCGGTTCAGGAACACCTCGAACCGCACCGAACCCTCTCGGGATTCTCAACCCCGGCCCGTCGCTGTCGCAAAATCTTCCTGCTCTAAACGCTGATGCACCTCAGCCCGGTGAATGGGCACCTCCATCGGTGCATTGAATGCGAGCTTCACCTTGTTGCCTCGCACCGACACCACCGTCACCGTGATGTCCTTACCAATGTGAACCACTTCATTCTCTTTGCGGCTTAACACTAACATTGGTCACCTCCCTGTTTGAAATCATCCGCTTGTACGTCACTCCTAAGAAAACGGTTTGCAGAATTCTATGCACTCAGGCAACCCGGGCAACTTTTTTTCTTCCACATTCGCGCGCCACCTCGCTGATGCACCGCGCAAGCCTCGATGTGCCCGAAGTTGAATTTGATCGGCTCTTGACCAAAGCGTGGTGCAAAACGTGCCAATCAATCGAAGGCGGGAACTTCACAGCAGCCGAGTAAAAGACCTGACCGCTTCGAAGTCTCATAAATCTAAAGCGCGACGTTGTCCAAAGTCAATCTTCAACGCGTGATTCGCAAAGATGTGCTAGCATACGCGGCGTGAAGCAAGTTGATCGCAGAGCAGGTTGATGGCAAATGCAGCCGGTACCAAAAGCCTGCCGGCCGCTCTCAGCAGAATCAGGCCTTCTCGCAATCGTCCACTTTCCCGTCGAAAACCATTCGAAACCAAACTCGCATGCACTGGATATGCTCCACCTTTGGCAGTCACGGCGATGTCTTTCCCATGTTGGGAGTCGCAGCAGAACTGCGGCGGCGCGGTCATCGAGTCACCTTTGCGACGAATGACTACTACGCACCGATGGCGAAGGAATGCGGATTCGATTTCGAACCGCTCGGGAGCGAGGCCGACATCGAGCAATCCATCCGCGACCCCGACCTTTGGAATCCTCGCCGCGGTTTTCAACGCATCTTCGAGGCCCTGAGTCCTCATTTCCGGCGGCAATACGAATTGCATGCGGAGTTGGCGGGCAGCAAAGACGTGGCCGCGATCACCAACTGCCTGGGCTTCGGCGCATTCATGGCACGCGATCAAGGGATCCTGCCGGTGGTTACCTTGCATGTTCAACCGGGTGTGATTTGGAGCGATTACGAGCCGCCAACGCTTCCGGGAGTTCGGGGCCCGCGTTGGTTGCAACGCTTGCTGTTTCGTTTCGGAGAACGTTTCTACATCGATGCCACCGTGGGAGCATCGCTCAATGCGTGGCGGCAGGAATTAGGACTGCCGAAGATCCGGCGCTGCATCCGCTGGTGGAACTCCGATCATGGTGTGGTGTGCCTGTTTCCCGAGTGGTTCGCACCGCGACAACCCGACTGGCCCCGCAAGTTGGTGCAAACCGATTTTCCGCTGTGGAACTTCCGACCCGATGCAACACTCGCCCCGGCCGTGCAGCAATTCCTGCAAGCGGGACCTGCTCCGATTGTGTTTACGCCCGGCTCGGCCAATGTTCACGGCCGGCAGTTTTTCGCGAACGCCGTCGAGGCCTGTGGAAAGCTCGAATCTCGCGGGATCCTGCTAACCAATTTCCCCGAGGAGCAATTACCGGCGTCGCTGCCCGCGAGCATCGCTCATTTCGCCTATGTGCCCCTGGATCAATTGCTGCCACACGCCGCAGCGTTCGTGCATCACGGCGGAATCGGCTCGACATCGCAAGCGATGCTCGCCGGTATCCCCCAACTCCTGATCCCGATGGCGCACGACCAATTTGACAATGCCGCACGTGTTCGCAAATTACAACTCGGCTCGTCGATCTACCCGGAACCTCGAACCGGCACGCCCATCGCAGCGGCCTTGAAGCAAATGCGCGCGTCCAGCGAAGTCCGTAGCGCTTGCCGGACCGCGAAGTCCAGACTCGCACAACCCAGTGGTATCCCTCGTGCCGTGGATACACTCGAAACCTGGTTCCCCGCGACAGACCGTCCGAAAACAAATGCAACTCTCTAAGCGATGCGATAAAATCACTTTCCACAACACCATAGCGAGGTCTCTTGACACCATGTGCGCCAAAACACCAGCCACCAATCCCATCGATGAATACATTGCTCGTTTTCCGACCGATGTCCAAAAGCGGTTGAAACAAGTTCGAAAAACGGTTCGAACCAACGCGCCCGATGCGGTGGAGACGATCCGGTACGGGATCCCCACATTGCAACTTGGCGGCAATCTCGTGCACTTCGCCGCCTTCAAGTCGCACATCGGTTTCTATCCTACCCCCTCCGCGATCGTGAAGTTCGAAAAGGAACTCCGTGACTACGAGAGCGCTAAGGGATCGATCAAGTTTCCGCTCGACCGACCGATGCCTTTGGATCTGATCGCCAGCATGGTTCGCTTTCGCGTGCAAGAGACGCTCGCGAAAGCTGATTCGAAGAAGACCTCGAAAAAATCGCCCGCCAGGAAGCAGTGAACGGATGCATGGGGCGGCGCTATTTTTGCGATTCAGCCAGTTCGCTGCCGACAGCATGCCGACCGCGACCTGGCGCGTCGCTTCACGGGCCAGGCCGCATCGTGATCGGCTTCAAACGAATCCACCCGCATCCTCGCCCATCTAGTCGTCGGGATGCGTGATCTTGAAGACAATGGCGGCGAGCGCTGCACCGCCAAAATTGCCGACCAAATAGATCCAGATGTTGGCCACTTTGAAGAGGCCCATGACGGTCGCACCGACAGCCACTGCCGGGTTGAAGGCCCCGCCCGAAATATCGCCAACCGCGAATGCACCCGCCAGCACCGTCAAGCCAATCGCGAGTCCGTAAAACGAATTGCCGCTCGTCGCCTTGGCCGTTGCCACATTCAAGATCACGTATGCCAAGGCAAAAGTGAAGAGAACTTCGGCAACCAAGGCCTTCGTGACGTCGATCTCCTCCGCCGTTACTTTCGGCGATCCCTTCAAAAAGGAAACCACCAGCGCCGCAAGCACGGCTCCACCAAGTTGAGCGACGACGTAACCAGGCACGTCCCGGAGGGCACACTTGCCTCGCATGCAGACAGCCAAAGTCACGGCCGGATTGTAATGAGCGCCCGAAATGTGACCTCCCGCGTAGATCATCGCTGTCAGGGCCGAGGCGATCGCCAGGGGGGCCAGACTACCGGCCCCCGACTCGATTACCGTCATGCCGATCGTCGTCACGAGAAAAAAAGTGCCAATCAGTTCCACAAGATACTTTGCCATCGTTTGAAAACTCTTCCAACAAAAAACAAGCACCGAAATTTACGCGAATGGAGCGTCGCGCCGCCTACGCTAAAAGAAAAACGGCAACAGCCGTTAAGCTCTCTCGGATCGTTGCTGTTCTACAACTGTTTGTAGGGCATTTCGAACAGCTTCTTCATCAAGCTCAGATCGCCGGTCTTAAGACCGAGCCGAAACCACTTTGCCCGTTGCTCGGACGTACCGTGAGTAAAGCGTTCCGGCGAAACGAATCCTGTCGAACGGCGTTGCAAACGGTCATCGCCAATCGCGTTGGCTGACTGAATTGCCGATTCGACATCGCCGGGCTCGATGAATTGAAATTTCTGCTGACCGTAATGAGCCCACACGCCGGCCAGATAGTCGGCCTGCAATTCGAGCCTCACCGACCATTCGTTGTATTCCGCCTCGGGTAGAGCCCGACGCTTCTGATGAACCATGTCGCTGTAGCCAAGGAGATTCTGGACATGATGCCCGACCTCGTGGGCAATCACGTAAGCCTGCGAGAACTCGGCTTTGGAGCCGCCGAGTCGCTGCTCCAGTTCATCGAAGAAGGTTGGATCGAGATAAACCGTCTGGTCGGCCGGGCAATAAAAAGGTCCCACAGAAGACGGAGCCGCGCCACACTTGGTCGTCACGCGATCCGTAAACAGCACCATTTTCGGACGTTCGTATTGCGACCCGGCCTGACGGAATTGTTCCTCCCACACTTCCTCCGTGAAGCCAAGAATCGTCGCGGCGAATTCCCGCGACCGAATGTCTTCGGCTGTCTCCGGACGTTCGACTCCGCCGCCTGCCGGTCGCTGCACCTCGACTTGCTGCAACAATTGCTGCAACTGCCGCGGATCCCCTCCCAGAAAAAACACCACCACTGCAATGAGGATCATCGCGCCGCCACCCGCCGCAACGCCACCCGACGGCCCTCGCCGACGACGATCCTCTAAATTGTCGCTTTGCCGCCCACCTTGCCATCGCATGGTTTACCGCCCTCAAAACCTCTAAGGCTCGCCTTACGTGCGTTTCGACAACAAATCCCGTATCTCGATCAGCAGCTCTTGATCCTTCGTCAACGGCGGCGGCGCTGCAGTTGCCTCGGCCTGTTTGCTGCGAACAATCCACCCGAGGAATTTCACCACAAAGAAAAACAGCACGCCGGCAATCACCAGGAAGTTCACCACCTCGCCAACAAAAAGCCCGTAAGGAATCTCCTTGCCGCTCAACTCCCACTTCCACCCGAGGTAGCCCTGCTCGCTCGGAATCAACACGCTGATTAACGGCATGATCACCTGCTTCACCAAGGAATCGACAATCTTGCCGAAGGCCCCCCCGATCACCACACCGACTGCGAGATCAATTACGTTTCCCTTGAACGCAAACTTCTTGAACTCACCCCACAACGAAAACGCTTGTTGCGTTGCCTGATTGTCAGCCAGCGATCGCACCGATTTAATTGGATCCATTCTTGACTCCGGTAAATTTCGATTACGTAATCTCGCGACGTCGAGCACCGATTCAAAAACCGTAATTCCGCAAACGATTTCTGTCCACTTATCGCCGCGGGCTCGATTCTAAAGCACCCCCCTTGAATGTGACAGCCCATCGAACTGCGGCGTCATCGTGACAGGCGATTCTGGCAAGATTTGCCGCCTTTAGCGATTATTCGCGATTCACGGGTTTTTGTACCGGTAACGAGCGTGCCGGTACGATGATGCCGATAGTAGCGATCGAAGGGCATTCCTCGCGTAGCAACGCCAAGGACCAAACGCATGCGCAAAGCATTGTGGCTCATAGCATTAGCCGTCGCCGTCGGCATTCCCGGAAGCGGTTACGCCCAGTGGTACGGTTCTACCGACTTCCTCCTGCCTTCCCGCAGCGTCCCCAATGATCGCTCGTACCAGCACAACATCGTGGTGACCACGACCACCGCCAATAACGTCACCACAACGACCCGCACCATCGGCACCGACAACCTGCTGAACGTGGATGTCGGTTCCGTCGCTGCCGGACGCGCCATCGTCGGCTACCAAGGCGGGTACTTCGGCATCGAGGGCGGCTTCATGTCCACCGATACCTGGAAGTCCCACGGCTCCATATCGGACCCCAACGGCCTGCTCGCCTCGCCGTTCTCGGCAGCCGGCGAGGTACCAAACGACAACTTCGACTTCAACACGTTCGCCGAAATCAACTATCAGACACGCTTGCAGTCGGCCGAGATCAACCTCACTTACCTGCTTTACGATGACATCTCCTGCCAGGCGAGCTGCAAATTCGGAATTCGCGCTCTGTGGCTGGATGAGGCCTTCACCTACCGGACCGATAACGATCCACCGACTCTGCCCGCCACGTCATCGAACGTTGCATGGTCGCTCGATGTCGAGAATCAAATGCTGGGCCCTCAAGTTGGACTTCGCGGCTACACCGAGGCTCCCGGCGGACGGATCGGACTGAACGTGCTCGGAGGTTACGCGTACAACCAGATCGACCGTTCCCAGATACTCATTAGCGTGCCGTCGCCGTCCAACACTTCGTTCAACTCTTCCGAAGGTGCGTTATTCGGCGAACTTGGTGCGGAATACGTGCTGATGCCGACGGCCAACCTGCAGATCAAAATCGGCTTCCAATTCTTCGGTCTATCGAACGTAGGACTGGCCCTCGACAATCCGCGCCTCAGCAACGACCAAACCGACAGCGTCTGGTATTACATGCCTTACCTGGGTATCGGCGGTTCGTTCTAACGGGCAGCACCCATGGAGCGTCGAAGGAACAACAGCTGGCAGCACGGCGTACCATCGCGTTCGAACGGCTGGACATCGTGACGCACACCACCGCCCGCAGTCGCCACCCGTGATCGCGGCTCGCGCTCCAGCCCCTCAAGCCCCTCCAGCTCCGTACGTCAACAGATGCGCGGCAATTGTTCACCGCTCGGCGGCTCGACAATACGCGTGACACCAATGCGAGAGATCATCGCTACCTCGCCACGGCCAACCGAGACCACCTCGCCAATCATCGTCGCTGCCGTTCCTAAAACGTGATCACGCATCAACTGCAAGGCCCGTTCAGCATCTTCGGCCGCAACGACCGCCGCGAAACGCCCCTCATTGGCAACATGCATCGGCTCCAGCCCGAGCAGTTCGCACGCGGCACGAACTTGTTCGTGCACGGGTAGAATCGCCTCGCTGATCTGCAATCGGCACCGCGACGCTTCGGCGATCTCCACCAGTGCCGCTGCCAACCCGCCTCGCGTCAAATCGCGCATGCAACGCAACTGAATGCCGGCATCGACGAGCGTGAACACGAGATCGACCAGCGAGGCGCAATCGCTCTCGATGCTCGTCTCAAACGCTAAGCCCTCGCGCTGAGCCATGATCGCCATACCATGCCGGCCAAGATCGCCGCTAACCAGAATGCGATCTCCCGGTCGAATCTGCGAGGGAGCCAGCCGCAACCCCTCGGCAATTTCGCCGATCCCCGTGGTGTTGATGTAAACACCATCGCCTTTGCCGCGATCGACCACCTTGGTGTCGCCGGTGACGATCGACACACCGGCCTCTGCCGATGCGCTCGCCATGGAACGGACCACGCGCCACAGGGTTTCCATCGGAAACCCTTCTTCAATGATGAACCCGCAACTCAAGTACCGTGGCCGCGCACCGCACATCGCCAAGTCGTTGATCGTCCCATTCACCGCGAGCGTACCGATGTCGCCACCGGGAAAAAACAGGGGACGCACCACGTACGAATCGGTTGTCATCGCCAGGCGCCCGGTCATCGAATCAAGCATCGCCGCATCGGTTCGCGCATGCAGGGCCGGATGCAGGAATGCCGACAGGAACATGCTGTCGATCAACTGCTGCATTAACCGGCCGCCCCCGCCATGAGCCATCAGCACGTGAGGATAATTGCGGATCGGAATCGGGCATGCCATGCCGTTGGCGTCATCACCTCGGGTATCGCTCATCAATCGAAACTCCGGGGATCAGGTAGCGGCTTCGATGCCATGCAAACCTGCGTGGCGACGGTAGCGATAGTACGCAGCACAGGCTCCTTCCGATGACACCATGGTCGCGCCCAGCGGATGCTCGGGCGTACAGCGGACTCCAAAGGCCGGACACTCATGCGGCTTCCTTATTCCCAGTAAGATGGATCCGCTGATGCACTCGGTCGATTCGTCCACGCTCGCCGGGTCGGTCAAGAATCGTCGTTCCGCATCGAAGTCCCGAAACTCGGGCCTCAGGCCCAGACCGCTACGGGCAATCTCGCCCAAGCCTCGCCATTTGCGCGGCACCACCTCGAAAACACGACGAATCAATTCAATGGCCGCAGGGTTACCTCGCGGCCGCACACAACGGGCGTATTGATTCTCGAGTTCAGCGCGTCCCTCTTCCAGTTGTCGAACGCACTGATAGATCCCCTGCAGCAGATCGACCGGCTCAAAACCGGTCACCACCATCGGCACGTGAAATCGTTCGACCAGCGGTTGATATTCCTCGACACCCATCACCGTGCAGACGTGCCCCGCAGCCAGGAACCCATCCACCCGTCGCTCGGGCGACGCAAGAATCGATTCGATAGCGGGTGGCACCAACACCTGC
>JBJOLO010000454.1:0-11750 GCA_046045565.1 Planctomycetota bacterium
CGGGCGTGATCACTGGCCCGCGGCGACTTCGATCTTGTTTGCGGGAGGCGGTATCCGTACCGGTCAGGTCATCGGCGCCACCGATGCTCGCGGCGAACAGGTTACCGAACGTCGAGTCGGCGTGGGGGATTTTCTCGCGACGGTCTATCGACACCTCGGTATTGAGCCGGCTCGATTGGCGATTCGAGATTTCTCCGGTCGACCCGTGCCCGTCGTTGGCGAGGGGGAACCGATTCGCGAACTGGGGCGAGCCTCATGATCCCCGCCCTGAAGCGCTCGCTTTCCGATTATGGAATCCTGTTGGTGCTGATCGCGTTATGTGCGCTGTTCAGCATGCTGACCAACACGCGACAGCAGCCACGCGGAGCCGCTGCGGCCCGGCAGGTGCTCGCCGAGGTGCTCGCGCAACAGCCTGCTCCGAAACGGGTACTCGTTGTATGCCGCGAATCGGCCGATGAGTCACAACTGGCGGCAGCGATTGTCGAGGGGCTGCGGAACGCGCAAATCGAGGTGCTTGAATTGAAAGGCGAACCGCCCGATGTGCGACGCGGCCTGATCGCATTGCAGCAGCAGGAGCGTGCAGTCGATATCGTGGCCTGCTCCGAAACAACGGCCGGCTGGAGCTTGATTTCTGACTTGCCCACCGTGTTTCCGGAATTGGGAAGTCCGCGGGTCGTGTCGCCGCGCGGTTACCACTGGCCCACCTTCCTCACGGCCGGAAACCTGTTGAACGTGGCCAATCAAATCTCGGTGATCGCGATCGTTGCCATCGGTATGACCATGGTGATCATTGCGGGGGGAATTGATTTGTCCGTTGGTAGTTTGATTGCCCTATCGGCAGTGATCACCGGATTGGTCATACGCGAATGGGGCGGTGCCACCCAGGCTTCGATCGGGGCCATGATCCTGGCGAGTGCGGTAGGCATCCTGGCCTGCGGTGCCGTGGGACTGGCCACGGGGATCATGCTCACTCGCTTCCGTGTTCCACCTTTTATTGTCACGTTGAGCGCCATGATGATGGTGAGCGGAATCGCCAGCAAGTTGACCAACAACGAGTCGGTCTACCAGATTCCCGACTCGTTCGTATGGCTCGGTCGCGGCACCACAGGCGGACTGCCGAACACCGTTATTTTCATGTTGGTCCTGTATCTTGCCGCATGGTTTGTGATGACGCGGACTTCGCTCGGTCGGTATTTATACGCGGTTGGCGGAAACATGGCGGCTGCTCGATTGTCCGGCGTCCCCGTCAAGCGGGTCGTCGTATCGGCGTACGTTGTGTCGGCGCTGCTTGCCGGGTTGGGCGGCGTGATCATGACTTCCTATCTGAAAAGCGCATCGCCCTCGTATGGCGCCATGTATGAAATGTACGTGATCGCCGCGGTGGTGGTGGGCGGGACGAGCTTGAGCGGCGGGGAAGGAAAAATGCTTGGCACCTTGCTGGGCGCTTTGGTTATCGCGGTGATCAGCAACGGAATGAACCTGCTGAATGTCGAAAGCAACATGCAACGCGTGGTCCTGGGGTTGCTGATCCTGGGAGCCGTACTCATGGATTGCCTGCAGCGATACGGTTGGCGGCAACGCGTCGATCGTTGATTGCCTGTGCCTGCTGAATAGGGCCTGCTGGCGGATCATTGCGGACGTGTGCGTGGTTACTCGCAATTCGGAAGCGTGTCGTGCATGGAGTTGGAATTTGAGTTGCATGACGACGATCTGAACGGCTATCGCCGGCTGATGCGTCCTCGCTGGAAGCGACGCGCGATCGCGATCTTGCGGCTGAGTGTGGCGACGGTGCCTGCTGTGGTGCTCAGCTGGGCAGTGGAGGCTCCGTGGAGCCTTGTGGCCTGTGTGGTCGTCGTGTTGCTGATGATCGTGAGTGCCGCAACGAATCGGGTGGCGGTGAATTCAAAGCCGATGAAGGTGCGTGTCAATCTCTTGCCGCAAGGGATCGAGTCGCAAGTCGACGGCGTTTGGCATCGGTATGCCTGGAGCCAGATTGGCGATGTCCGTGAATCGACCGGCTTAGTTCTTGTGCCGCTGGGATTCGCACACCATCTGATCGTACCTGAGCGGTCCTTTCCGTCCGCACGAGTACGAGAAGATTTTCTGCGATCTATCGACCAATTCCGACAACGTGTCGATGCGGCGCTGCCCGCCTTGGATTTGGGTACGCGTTGGGATCAACCGGCGGCGATGCAACTGGAATATCGGAATCGCTTGGAAGACTACCTTCGCATGCAACATCCGGGGCTCACGGGTGGCACCGACGTCGGCTGTTTGTTGTGGCTGGTTTTGGTGTGCTGCTTGGGGCTCACAGGGATCCTGGCGCGAGAGCCGGTGTTGGTGAATTTCGGTGCGAGTGTTCTGGGCTTGATTGCCCTGTTCCTGTTGATGCACGCCATGCAAGGGCCGTTGGCGAGATGGTACGTTCGTCGGCGTGCGAACCGGGAAGAATTCGAGCGTTCGCGGGTACTGTCGGTTGGGCCTTCCGGATTCTCGCTCGACGACGGCCGCACTCAGGTGGTGGCAGACTGGGGCGCAACGGGATCGCCCCAATGGCTCGGTCGCCATGTACTGCTGACGTGGTCCAACCGGGCCTACATCGACCTGATTCCGATGACGTCGATCGGAACGGTGCGTGAGTTGGAGCGATTCATTCAAGCGATTCAGCAATGGCGGAGGGACTGGCATGAGCAGCACCCCGGTGATGCCAAGATGCAGCCTGACACCGGCAATCCGTATCAACCGCCGAACGGTGGAACTGCTCTGCAGGATTCGCTGTAGTTTGTGAGTTGGTTTTTGGCTTCTGCCAAACCAAGTCGTCCGGTCACGTCCGGATGCCGCTCGACGTAAACTTTCTACCCGTATAGAATTGGGGCCGATTCGCGTCGGGTATCGCAGCGAGGAATCGAAAGCCCTTGTGATTGCGAGGCGACGGTCGGAACTCAAAGGTTTCAGGGCGGAATTTCAAGGTTTGTTGCGGAGAGGTGAACTTGAATCGTCGAGTTGTGATTACAGGGGTAGGGCTCATCAGTCCCCTCGGAAACCACCCCGACACCTTGCGGGAGGCGTTGTTTGCTCGAAGATCGGGCGTAGCCGCCTTGCAGCGGATTCCTGCCGATTACCTGCCCTCTGCGTTTGGTGCCGAGGCGCGCGAGTTCACAGGCGACATCGAGCAATTCGGTCCGCTGGAAAAGACGCTGCAGCGAAATATCAAAAAGGGCATCAAGTTGATGTGCCGCGAGATCCAAATGGGAGTCGCCGCAGCCCAACTGTGCCTGACCGATGCCGGGTTGTCCCCGGATCGCCGCAGCAGTGAACGCACGGGGGTCACGTACGGTTCGGACCATATCATGACGATTCCCGAGGAGTTCACGGACGGGATTCGCAATTGTTTGAATGCCGAGGGGAAATTCGAGTTCAGCCGGTGGGGCAAGGATGGATTGCCCAAGGTCGATCCGATGTGGCTGTTGCGATATCTGCCCAACATGCCAGCCAGTCATATCGCGATTTACAACGACCTGCGCGGACCCAGCAACTCGATTACGTTGCGTGAACCATCGTCGAATTTGGCTGTTGCCGAGAGTGCATCGACGATTCAGCGAGATAGCGCCGATGCCATGATTGCGGGCGCCACGGGCACGCGAATACATGCCCTTCGAACGATTCATGTTTGCCTGCAGGAAGAGATTGCCCGGGGCGCTGAGGGGGACAAGTTGAGTCGTCCGTTTGACGCCGATCGAAATGGCTCGGTGCTGGGCGAAGGTGCCGGTGCAGTGCTGCTCGAGGAACTGTCGCACGCCCAGGCACGCCAAGCGAGAATCCTTGGCGAGGTCGTCGGATATGGTGCGTCGACAGTGATGGACCGCAACGGTCGAGCCGACCTGCGAACGGCCTTGCGAAACGTTCTGGTCCAGTCACTGGAAAGTTCGGGAATTGCGCTCGACAAGATCGGTCACATTCACGCGCACGGACTTTCGACGCGAGCTTCCGATCACGCCGAAGCACTTGCGATTCGCGATGTCTTCGGCCAGGTGGCTGTGCCGGTCACGGCGGCCAAAAGTTATTTCGGGAATCTCGGCGCGGGAAGCGGAGTGGTGGAACTGGTAGCGAGCCTTCAGTGCTTCGCAACGGGAAAACTCTTCCCCACGCTGAATCTCCAAAAGCTCGACACAGAATGTCCCGTGAATGTGGTCACGAGCGACGATCATCCCGCGGGCGATTCGTTCATCAATCTCAATGTGTCGCCGCAAGGACAGGCCTCGGCCGTCGTGGTTCGGCGATACCAAGCCGCTTAGGATGGCAAACGGTTTGCGAAGGATCGCCCAACTGCAAGGCGATCGCGCAGGCTAAGGCTAAGGCTAAGGCAATTGGATCGTCTCGCCGCCGTTGCGAGAAAAAATAGCCTTCAGTAAGTCTTGGGGCGTTTTTTTCGACATCGTACGAACCGATCCATCCGCGAGCCCCAGATGAAACGTCTGGCTCGCCGCATCGACCACGCCTCGCAGAAAATCTTTGGGATCCGGCTCGAAGTCATCGGGCTTCGTCCAGATCACCGCCCGCTCATCGCTGACTTCGATCATGGCCGCGGTGTTGGACGTGCCATCGGTGATTTGATTTATGCCGATGCCCGGCGGTGGTGATTTGGTTTGTCCTTTTTTGGGCTTGGCGAACAGTCCCGACTCGCCGGCGTTGCCCAAGTAGGTCGTCTTCCCCGCATCGGCTTTGCTCCCGGGCGATCGGAAAACATCCGGCATCTTCGCGATCAACTGCTTGTTGTGTTCGCTGTCCCAAGGTTCCTCAAGATGAAATTGCTCGAACAAGGCTTGCTGATCAAGGAACGGCAGCATGAATACGCGCCAACTTAAGCCGGGTTTACCCTCCTTCGTCAATTGATAGGCGGCCGGGAAATGGCCGTACGAGTCGTGGAAATTGTGCAGCGCGAGAATCAGCTGTTTGATGTTGTTCATCGACTGCGTGTTCCTGGCCGACCCGCGTGCCGATTGCAAAAAAGGCAACATCGAAGTGATGCTGGCCGGGGCGGAAAGTCCCATCGCCATCCCGGGTACCGTTTGCCGCGACTGCAATTCGATTCCCGACTTTGTTCGCAGCACCGTGATTAAACTCGGTTCGAGGTACTCCGTCATTGCATCAATCGGCGGCTGCGATGTTCCTGCGGCATCGGATGCATTTTCACGTGCGGCTTGGGCTTGCCGCATTTCCCGATCCAGGAAGGTCAGGATCGTTTGCCCGCACTGCTTGAGATTGACATGAAGGATCGCCAGCGGTGGCGAATCGGACTTCAGCAAACGTTCGACTGCCGGAGTGGCCGCCAGCGACGGGGATGTGACGGTGCGGCCAAGGGTTCCTTGAAGGGCTTTGAGCGAAAAGGAGACGAACAATTCCTTGTCGGTGAGGCATGCGGAGAAGGATACCGGAGCTGTGGGGTAAAAGAACAAATCGCCCAGCGAATAGATGGTGTATCTTCCGCTGGTTGTCGTTCGGACGGGCGGCCCGTTGCCTTGGGCTGCGGTGGCCTGAATCGATTGCATGATCAAATCGTAGACCCGTGAAAGCTTTGCCCGATCCTTGACGGGAATGGCCAGTGTCCAGCCATTCAGCAGCGCCGCGGCGCCGGGTTCAGCGTAGATTCGCCAGCTGCTGCCGGTCGAGCGCAAAAAATCCTGCCGGAAATCGAATCGATACTGCTGCTCTAAATACGTTATCTGCTCATCGAATTGCTGCTTCGCAAACGGGTTGAACTGCGCCCAAACCGACGTCGCCCATTCGTACGTGCGATCCGCGTCCATGCGAAACACCAGAGCGGCCGGCGATTGCGCAGGGATATTGTTGAGATCCGCGGCCGTAAGCGGCGGTTGGTTCCGCCACAGGGACTTATCGGCAGAATCACCGGCAAAGGCAATTTCCGTGCGGCTGATGCAGCCGGTCTCGTCCATGCCCGAGACCGAGCCGATACTTGCAATGCGATCGAGTCCCGCCAACGCTCCCAACGTGTGGACTGGCGAGTCAACCGCATCGAGATTGCGGAGTAGTTTTGCCATTTGGACGTACGTCGATCCGGAAAAGCGAGGAACGGCGCAACGTTGTCGCATCCCCGCGAGCCAATCCGGCGGATCTTGATCGATGCGTTGCTCGATTGCCTCGACAACCCCTTCCCCAATTCCGGCGATGAAGTGGCTTCCCCGTAGTCCCCACGTCACGACGGGCAGGACAGGGGAAAACCGTTTGCGCAAATAGAGGTTACCGCCGATCGTAATCGGTTCGACATCGACTAGCGTTTCTTTGAGGCTGGCGAGGGTTGCGGCCGCCTCTTGCGCTTTATCGCCGAGGTTGATCACGAGGCCGCCCTCTATTTCGCTTAGGCCTTGGGCGTCGAGTTTCAATTTAGAGAGGAACAGCCCCGTGGGACGATGGAGGAGGAATCGGAGCACCGCTTCCGGATTGGTTCCATCACGGGTGGGTGGAAAGATCGCTGCCTGTTGAAGCTCTAACTGGCGAAGGTAGGCCTGAACCCGAGGATCGCGAAGCATTTTCTCCGTTGCATGGTCGCGCGTTGGATTGGGTTCCGCCGTCCCCGCCCAATTCATGAACACAAGGCATTCTTGCGGCGCGATTCGAGCGATCAATTCGTCTTCTGGCAAAGGCGGGATGCTGGGTGGCATGCCCAGACCACCCGAGAGCATGGCGATCAAGATCATTTCAATGGGATGGGATCCGAACGTGGACATGATTGGCGATTCCTCAAGCAAACAGACGCGATTAAGGGCGATTACAACCAGCGAGGCGAGCGTTTCTCCAGGAACGCGGCTAAGCCCTCGACTGCAGCCTCCGTGGTGCGAGCGGTGGCACTTGCTGCAGCCCCTGCCGACAGTTGGACCATCAAATGTTCGCCGATCGTTTCGTTAAGCATCCGCTTTGTGAGCTGCAGTGCTTCCGGTGCTGACTCGGCACATTCTTTCGCAATGTCGTTTGCACGCACCCAAGTCATGTCACTGGCCACAAGCTCGTGAACGATTCCGATCCGGTGCCCTTCGCGGGCATCGATGATGCGCCCCGTCATGAGCAGATGCGAGGCGTGCCCTCCGCCGACACGAAAGGCCAGAAGTGGGGAGACAATACCGGCTACCAGTCCGCGCTTCGGTTCCGGCAGGCCAAGTTTCACCTCGGGCGATGCGATCACGGTATCGCTCGCGAGTGCCAAGCCGAGCCCGCCTGCGATGGCGGGACCGTTCAGAGCTGCGATGATCGGTTTCGGGAACCGCAACATCGTCTCGATCAACTCCGAGTAGAGTACGGAATCGTTGTACCACTGGGACTGGGCATCCGGTTCTTGCGCCGTAGCCTGCATCTCGGCGAGGTCCATTCCCGCACAAAAGGCCGGGCCGGATCCCGTCAGGATCACCGCTCGCACTCGGCGCTCCTGATGCAAGTCATGAAACGCTTGGAGTAACTCCTTCAGTAACTCGCGAGACATCGCGTTGCGGCGCTCGGGGCGGTTCAGAATGATGGTGCCGCTGGGAATGTGAACTTTGACCTGCACCGCAGTCATGCGACGATTCTCCCTCGATTCCGGTCGTTACGGGTTTGCCGGGGCAACGAAACGCACCAGAAACCGCTCGCAAACAGTATAACGCGGCGCGGTGGGCGAGGGCGAGCATTTACCGTCGAAGCGTTGGTGAACCCGGGCGCGTTTTAGCGGGTGCGAGTGGTAACTCAGGACCGCATATTAACCTGCCCGAGTATCGCTTAGGCGACGCGGGCAAGGCGTTGAGGAAGCGAGATGACTTGTTGCCAAGCTGTCATGCGACGAGCCACCTCTGCGGCAAACGACTCCCGATGGAATTCCAGCGTGCTATGGGGTTGGCGACAGGAGTTTTGCGCTTTGACCCTTCGACGCGAAAACGACGAATTTCTCCAGCGCAGTTGCAATCGATCGAGCACCGGAAGTGTCGGCGCGGGGGGAATGTAATGGCTGCCACCCACGACGCTTGCCATCATGGAAACCGCGGCCGATAGGGGGTCGCCGTTGCCGAGTAATTCGCGATGCACCCACTGACGCAAGACCGATGTGGAGAACGGAGTCGGGCCACGTCGAACCAGATTCACGAACTCTGCACCGGTACGGATCCGCGACGACATCTCATTCCAATTCTCTCGCCAACCTCCGGCACGCAACTCGACCTTGGTCTCGGGCGATAGCAGGTAGGCTGGCCGCTCTGCGACCGCTGCCTCAATCAAAACATTACTGTCGGTCGTTAACACGGCATCGCTGGCCATGATCCAGTGGCGGTGACTATCGTCGTTGACAAAATGCAGGCGATCGAGCGCCGCCTCACCAACCGATTCCTCCACGTGGTTCCGGATTGCTTCGACATCAGCTTGGTCGTCCGATCGGACGATGATTTCACAGCGACCGGCTTCGGCGCCGGCACGGCACCAGTCGCCAATTTCCATCAGGCTCGCTCGTGGTGATTCGTGGAGCGCACCGTGAGTGGATGACCTGGAAACCGAGTCGGACCGGACGTGCTGCAGCTTTGCGCCGTGGCCATGGTGCGTCGTCAAAAGCAACCACGAGCGATCAGGGTATAACGCGTATTGGGCGGCGAGTCGCCGCCGTTGGACGGAGAACAGGTTTCGATACGGCTCTTGGTACAAGCCGCAGGTCAGGCTTCCCGTAATCGCGACGCGATCAGCTGGCACGCCACTCGCCAAAAGCGCTTCGCGACGGCGATCATTCGATGCCAAGTGGACGGCGTGACTCCGTGCATATTGGTCGCGAGGCAAGATGTCATCATGATCATCCGCACCCACACGCCAGGACAGATCGAGATTAACAATGCGCACGTCGGTCCAGCGATTCAGGATTTCCTGCACACCCGAGTCATGACGCGACGAGAAAGACGGAACGGCGATCGCACGGGTTTCCCACTGCTCCAGCGTCGTCGATAGATTGGATTTCAACGATTCGATGGCGATTTCCATGCCGAACCGTTCCCATGCGACATGTTTCAGCGCGCACGCCAAATCAAGCTCGTTGGAAACATTGTCCACAAACAGGACCATATCAGCGGTTCGCATGTTGCACCTCGGATCAGGGAAGTCGGGTCGATGAATCGCTCTTACGGGGATTGTGAAAACCAAGTAATCACGCAGCCATTCGGCGGGATATCGTTGCGGGGCGGGATAGGAAATCGATTTCTGTTAGCAAACGTTCGGTGGATCGGCCGTCGAAAATGACCCATTCAGGCAGTTCCCGGCGCTGCGCATCGATCATCTGCAATCGATAGTCGCGGTCGCGCAATAACCTTCGCAAAATCTGATGCGCGTCACGCCAGTCCCGAAAGGTTGCCACGCCCCGATGGTCGTCGAATCGCGTGGGAGTGGCGTCCGCGATGCCGATTTGCATGATCGGTTTTCCGCAAGCCATCGCCAGCACCATCGCCGGAGACCAACTGCACAGAACCGTGTCGCTAACCGGGACCAATTCCTCGAGTGCGTGTTCGGTGGCGATGGGAAGACCATGCTGAGATGCCAAAAGTCGGTAGGCCGAGGGCTCGCTGCTTGGATGCGGATGCAGCAAGACGCTCACGTCACCCACACGATGCAGCAGTGCAAACAGTTCGCGATAATGCTCGTCATGCAGCCGGCTGTTGTTGGGGGCGGGGCCCACGAGATGAGGCACGGCGCACAGAACAATCGCCCGATCGGGCCTGAGCCCGAAGTCCTGGCAGATGCGCGACCGATGCTGTTCGATCTGACGTAGGTTCTGCACCGCAATGTCGAAGCTCGCTCGGCCAGTCACTCGCAATTGCGATGACTGTTGACCGTATTCGGTCCGCACCTTGAGTTGAATGGAATTCTCCAGCGCCATGCGAGTTACGGAGTACAGACCGTCGCGAAGTGACGAATCCGGATCGTTTGCTTGGTTCGATGACTGTGCGTCGACGTCAAATTGACGAGGCCAAAGCTCGCCACAAAGTGACAACGTGGGAATGCCACGCTGGCGTGCTTCGTTTAATATCGCGAGTTGCAAGTCGTTGCAGAATTCGGAAGCGGTGTCGCCATGGTCCGCGATCACTAACAGGCGGGGAACCAATTGAGATAGCCAGCGGGCCGCATCAATCCGCGTTACATGATGATTCAAGGGCGCACAAAGGCGTCCAATCGACTGATCGACGAACTTGATGGTCGCGCTGTTCATAATGAATGACAGCGATTTGCGGAGTCGCGACGACGGAACTTCCGGTGCAGCATGCTCGATCGTCGCCGGCTCCGCCGCCCGTGATGTTGCATTCGTGTTCGGGAATGGCTTGCCAAGAGGCGCAACAACGTTCGGTGACCCCGACGTCTGCTCGGCATTAGGCGTCACGTGCAGATCATGGCCTTGGCGTCGAATGCGCTCCAGCCAACGCCCTCGACACGGAACGGTCATCAGAAACGCAGAACGGTACTCCCGTTTCCGCTGCAAACAATTTGCCACATACAGCATCTCGCTCAGCGACCAGTCATTCGACGGCAGGAACAGTACGCGTTTCAACGATTTATCGCAGGACGCGATCTGCAGGTCACTCACCACATCGTCGTGCGGGGATTGGCCGAATGAAGTCGAACCCGGATGTAACTTGAGTGAAGGCGAGGTGCGATGCATGGGGGAATCCATTCCGTGAAACCTTGCGAAGCGTCCTGCTCAAGGCGGCTTGGTCGACATCCAGCGGTCGAGGCTTATAGCAAAAGACGGTAGGCCCCACAATTGCGGAATGTGAAGGCGGGTGGAATAGGCGGCCTGGGGGGCGGTGCATGCATGGTCGGGAAACAGTGCGTGCGGCACGCCCGAGCGCCGTGCATCGCGGGGCGGACTGTCAGCATGGCTTCTCCAGCGAGTTGAACGCGCTTTCGAGATCGGCACCGGATTTTGGAGATCCAAGAGCCACAATGCCTTCAGGATGCAGGCCGACTTCAGGGTGCAGGCGGTCGTGTGTCGGGCAATTCCAGCTTAAGAATGGCGGTGCCAAGCAGCTTTCCCTGGGTGTCGATACGAAGGGATTGGCTGGCACCCCCGGCCAAGGCATCGTAGAGCAGAAAATTCAGCGCAGCGACCTTGGGAAGTTCAAATCGTTCGACGCGGCTTGCGCCCAATCCTCGGAAGAATTCGGCAACACGGTCTGCGGTCAGTGCCTGACGCAGGAATGCGTAGTCGCGATCGGAGTTGGCGATTACGCCGATGTTGGCATGATTGCCCTTGTCGCCGCTACGTGCCGATGCAACTTGTCCCAGGCGGATCATCGCGGTCGACGGAGGCGACGCCTTCGCATCCGCTGAAGTGGAAGACGCACGCGACGCGTTCTCATCAGGCGGGCTCGGTGTTGTCATGGCGATTGCTCCCACACGACCGACGGAAGCCTATCAGGCGGACGATGATTTTCCAACCAGTTCGAACATCTCCGCAATGACTTCTTCCAACGGCGGATCTTCCACCGCGACATCTTCGACCGTGTGCCGGGCGAGGATCTCGGCCAGGGTTTTCGGAACCTGGGGGCGGGGGATCCGTAGTCGAACTTTCGGAGGTTGCGTTTCGAGCACTTGGCCGTACTGTCGGAATGCATCGAAGTCCGACGGGATCGCGTCCTCGCTCAATTGCAAGGTCACGACTTTGAAACTGCTGAAGCGGTCGATGATGCCCGCCAGCGAACCATCGTACTTGATGACACCTTGTGCAATGATCACCACCCGCT
>JBJOLO010000458.1:0-11825 GCA_046045565.1 Planctomycetota bacterium
TTCGATTCATCGACCGGCAAACTGAAGGACGCCGACCTGTGCCTGTTGAGCGAAGAGGACGCCAAGTCGTTGGCAGACCGCCTGCGAGGCGGCGAGTTCCGTGTCGGAAACGTCGAGGAAAAACCGTATCGCAACAGCCCCGCGCCGCCCTTCACCACCAGTTCTCTTCAGCAGGAAGCCAACCGCAAACTTGGATTCACTGCGCGGCGAACCATGGACATCGCCCAGAGCTTGTACGAAAACGGCTACATCACGTACATGCGAACCGATTCGACGAACCTCGCCCAGGTCGCAATCGATGCGGCTCGCGATCTGGTTCGAACCGAATACGGCGCCGAATTCCTGCCCGAACGACCGCGGACGTACACGTCCAAGGTGAAGAATGCGCAGGAGGCCCACGAAGCGATCCGACCGGCAGGTCATCCTTTCCGACTGCCGGAATCGCTGCGTAACGAACTGACTCCCGATCAGTTCCGTCTCTTTGAAATGATCTGGAAGCGGACCATTGCCAGTCAGATGGTCGATGCCCAAGGATACCTGACGACGGTCACCGTTGAGGGCGGCGGTGCGAAGTTCCGAGCCAGCGGCAAGACAATCGAGTTCCCCGGCTTCCTCCGTGCCTATGTCGAAGGCTCGGACGATCCCGATGCGGAGCTTGCCGACCGCGAAACGATCCTGCCCCGCGTGGAGGTCAACGAGCGATTGCAATGCAACGATCTGACCGCCAAAGTTCACACCACCCAGCCGCCAGCCAGGTTCAGCGAAGCGTCACTTACTCAGACACTCGAAAATATGGGCATCGGCCGGCCCAGTACGTACGCCTCCATCATCGATACGATTCTCGAGCGGCGTTATGTGTTCAAGAAAGGCACCGCACTGGTGCCGCGATGGCTGGGGATCGCGGTGGCAAGATTGATGGAAGAGCGATTACCGCGACTGGTGGATTACAGCTTCACCGCCAAGATGGAAGATTTTTTGGACGAAGTCAGTCGAGGTGAAGCGGAATACGTGCCGTACCTGAAAGAATTCTACTTCGGTGATGATCATGCCGGCCTGCACGCCACGATCGAGACCATGATTCGCGATGTCGATGCGCGGGACGTGAGCCGGTTTGCGATCGGAAGCCCCGAGGACGGCGCGACGCGGGATCCGATTTTCGTCCGCGTGGGCAAATTCGGACCGTTCCTCGAGCAAGGCGAACGCAAAGCCTCGCTGCCGGAAGACCTGCCGCCGGACGAAGTGACTGTCCCGTACGCCATCGATCTGCTCAATCAATCCTCGCAAGCCGCCACCCCGATCGGCTACTGCCCCGACACGGGTCGTCCCGTTTATGTGAAACAAGGACGCTTCGGAGCGTATGTCCAGATGGGCCCGACGGAAACGGGCGAGGAAACACCGAAGAATGCTTCGCTACTGAAGGGAATGCACCCCACCGACGTGACGCTGCCAATTGCTCTGCAACTGCTCTCACTGCCGCGCGTCGTCGGCGTCCATCCGGAAAGCAAAGAAGAGATCATCAGCCAGAACGGGCGATTCGGGCCGTACATCAAGTGCGGCACCGAGACTCGATCACTGCCGGCCGAGACGTCGCCCATCAGCGTGACGCTCGAAGAAGCAATCCAGTTGCTCGCGACCCCCAAGACCGGCGGGCGACGCCGAGCGGCGGTGCGGGAACCGCTGCGAGTCCTCGAGGCTTCGCCGGACACCAACGAGCCGATTCGCGTTTTGGCAGGGCGGTACGGCAATTACGTTACGGACGGCCAAACCAACGCTTCCCTTCCCAAAGATGTGCAGCCGGAAACGCTAACGATCGAACAAGCACTCATGCTGCTTCGTGAACGGGCGGCAAAAGGCCCGGCGAAAAAGCGAGGCCGTCGCGGTGCACCGGCTGCGAAGAAAGAAACCGCGAAACCGGCAGCCAAAGCCGCTGGCGGGAAGAAGGCCGCTCGGAGCAAGAAAAACGCGAAAGCCGCAGGCGACGACGCTTGATCTCCATCAACTAGGCCGCCCCATTCCGGCCATCCCTGATTGGCAAGCCTGCGGCCCTGGATCGGGCGACGAGCCATAACGCCACAGATCCGTGCTTGCCGTGCCTGATCGCACGTCCGCTCGTGATGCCTTAGCCAGCGAATTTACCGACCGCGATCGCGAAGGCAGTCGCGTGAGAACGGCAATGCGAGATGCTGATCAGGACCTCCGTAATGCCGCGCTGTTCGCTGGCGACAAGCGCGCCACCGCTTAATTCGATGCGGGGTGCTCCGCCCGCTTCGTTGCGGACCTCCACATCGGTCCAGGAGATTCCCCGAGCCCAGCCGGTGCCCAGCGCTTTCAGGACCGCTTCCTTGGCCGCCCAGCGCCCGGCGTAGTGCTGCGTCGCCGCCTTGCGCTCCGTGCAGTAGGCGATTTCCGTCGGCGTGTAGACCCGCGTCAGAAACAGCTCGCCGTGCCGCTCGATCATCTGCGCAATCCGCAGGCATTCAACAATATCGGTGCCGATTCCAATCACGTTCATCGATCATCGCCCGTTAAGACCGCAGGCACGCTGAGCACGCGCGAGCACTTCCCGGGCTTTCGCGCGAGCCCGCTGCGCACCGTCCGCCAGAATCTCCGCGACCTCATTCATGTGCGAAGCCAGGTACTCGCGCCGCTCCCGAGCCTTGCCGAAATACGACTCGGCCGCATCCGCGAGCGCCTTCTTCACGTGCCCGTACCCGAATCCGCCGCGGCGGTACAAGTCGGCCATCTCCTGGCACTGCTCCGGAGTCGCAAACAGCGAATACAGTTGATACAGGTGGTCCTGCTCCGGATCCTTGGGCTGCTCCATCGGACGCGAGTCCGTCGTGATGCGCATGATCTGTTTTCGCATCACCGCCGGCGCTTCAAAAATCTGAATCGTGTTGTTGTAGCTCTTCGACATCTTTTCGCCGTCGGTGCCCGGCACCTTTGCCGCATTGTCCAGCACCCTCGCTTTCGGCAGGACAAACACCTCGCCAAACTTATGATTAAAGCTGCCCGCCAAGTCGCGACAGACCTCGATGTGCTGCACCTGATCTACGCCGACCGGAACAATCTCCGCGTCGTAAGCCAGGATGTCGGCAGCCATGAGAACCGGATACGTGAACAGCCCCACATCGGCCGTCAGTCCCTTGTCCTTCTTGTCCTTATACGCGTGGCATCGCTCCAGGAGTCCCATCGGCGCACCTGTCATGAGCAGCCAACATAGTTCCGAAACCTCGGGCACGTCGGACTGGAGGAAAAGCGTCGCCACCTTGGGATCGAGCCCCAAGGCGAGCAGATCGAGGGCCGCGTCCAGCGTGTTTTGCCAGAGCGCCTCGCGATCGCGAACCGTCGTGAGCGCATGCAGATTCGCGACGAAGTAGTAACCCTGATTGCCGTGCTGAAGGTCGATGTACTGCCGGATCGCTCCGAAGTAGTTCCCCCAATGCAGACGCCCCGTGGGCTGGATCCCGGACAAAACTCGCATCGTTACTCTCTACCGCGACTCCCTATCGCGACTCCCTATTTTTTGGGCGTGACACTGCCGCCTGTCGCCGCGTTACCCCGCAATTTACCAATCACCTCGTGAACCGAGGTTGCATGAAGCTCCGCCAGCGCGGCGGGCAATTGGGAAATCAGTCGCGTCGAAACCTGCGGATCAACATAGTTTGCCGTTCCAATCTGCACCGCCGAGGCGCCAGCCACAAGGAACTCCATCACGTCATCGATCGTCGCGATGCCGCCAATCCCGATCAGTGGCGTGGATACCGCACACGCCACCTGATAGACACAACGCAGCGCGATCGGCTTGATTGCCGGGCCGCTCAGTCCCCCCACCACGTTTCCCAGCATCGGGCGAGCCTTCCGCCAATCGATGGCCATGCCGAGCACCGTGTTGATCAGCGAGATGGCGTCCGCCCCTCCGGCACTCGCCGCCTTCGCAATGTCGACGATCCGCGTCACGTTCGGAGTCAATTTCGCAATGATCGGCAGGCTGCACCGCTCGCGAACCCGCGAAACCACCGTCTCGCACGCGGTCGCATCCGCTCCGAAGTCCACGCCACCACTGACGTTCGGACAGGAAACGTTCAGTTCGAGCGCCGCGATGCCGGAATGGCTCGACAGCATCTCGGCCATCTCGACAAACTCGTCCTGCGTTTTGCCAGCAATGCTGACAATCACCGGCGAGCCGATCGTCGCAAGGTATGGCAAATGGTGCGCAATGAAGGCATCGATTCCGTCGTTGTCCAAGCCAATCGAATTCAACAAACCAGAAGCCGTCTCCACAGTCCGCCAGGGTGCATTTCCCGGGCGGGGTTGACGCGTAATCGTCTTGGGGAGCAGTCCGCCTAGTTTCGAGACATCAATCAGGTGCTGCATCTCGCGGGCATATCCGAACGTGCCGGATGCCACCAAAATGGGATTGGGAAGCGCGAGCCTGCCCAAGGTTACGGAGAGATCCGGAGAAGAGTTGGCGATCGTCACAGTAGAGCGCTACGAGGGAGGGATTTCGTCAGACCATGCCCGTAAATGTAGCGGTGAGAATTCGCCCCGACAATGACGCACTGACCATCAGCGCGCAACACCCCAGGACGGGAACAACCTCCAACTCAGGTCATCCCGTCGGTGCACGAGCACGCTTAACGCAGAACGCAAGCTGGCTTAGATTACGCCGCCGTGAATGCGATCCGGTGCCATGTGATCAGGCTGATCCAGGAACCAGATCCGCTCCCACTGATTCATAATCTGCCGGAAGTTTTCCGACGTGAAAATCAATTGCCGCGTGCGAATACCTTGGTCCCCCGAGTAGATTGGCAATATGCAACCTACCGTTGAACCCAACGTCACACACAGCAGCGCCGCGAAGACAAGTCGACGCATCGGTCCTATCCTCCCTGATAAGGAAGCCATCCTAGCCGGCAATCCACCGGCTACCTTCCAGCCCGCAAGGCCTTCGAACGAGACCCCGTGGCCGAGAAAAGGAAAAAACTTCTACGTAAATTCTTACTGACCGTCAACCCGAACTCGCCATCGTCTGGCGACTTTCAGGACATATTTCCGTTTGCTGATTTCAGGTCGCCTTGGGAGACTGGTCCGGGTTGGAATTCGCAGCCGCCTGTGCAGCAGCCGCCGCCTCTTCCAACTGCCGAACTTTTTCTTCCATCTCCTTGCCAGGCTTAAACGTTACAACAAATTTCTGAGGTACATCGACTCGCTGACCCGTTCGCGGATTCCGTGCTTTCCGCGCCGCCCGTCGCTTCACCTCGAACACCCCAAAGTTCCGCAATTCGATTCGCCCGTCTGCAACCAGCGTCTCCACGATGGCATCAAACGTTTTTTGTACGATTTCCTTGGTTCTGAGCTGGGTCATCCCAATTTCTTCGGAAATCGTCTTCACGATCTCTTTTTTCGTCACGACTCAACTCCTGTGGCAGGTCCGGGACGGCGGCGAAAAAACACCCCAACCGCTTACCCGAACGTGAGTCCCAAGTGTAAATGCCACAAGCACTAGAGTCAAGGTCTGCCCTCATTCCCGAGGCTCGGAAAACGCACCAGAAACCGCCCGTTCCAAGTACGACAATTCCGCGTCCTGGGCATTATCGTCGCCCTAGTCTGAAAACTTGATACGAACCGAAAATTCGTACTATTTCCCCCAAACCCACCCCCATCCAGGGGAAGAATGGCGGGATTCCAGGAGTGTTCCATGAAAATCGCCGCGGTACTCGAAACCTGCCTCTACACCCGAGACCTCCTAGCCTGCCACGCGTTCTACGCGGAAACCCTTGGCCTGGAATGCGTTGAGTTCAGCCCGAGGCGTCATGCCTTCTTCCGACTGCCGCAGGGAATGCTGCTGCTTTTCGATCCCGACTCAACTCTCCACGGCTCCCTCCCGCCCCACGGCGCCGAAGGTCCCGGACACATCGCCTTTGCAATTGCGGAAGGCGAAATGGAGGAATGGATGGGACACTTGCAGCAAAAACAGATCCGCGTCGAACGCCTGCATACCTGGCCGAAGGGCGGGCGATCGATCTACTTTCGAGACCCGGCCGGGAATTCGGTCGAGATCACCAGCCCGCGAATCTGGGGACTGGCAGAGGTTAGGCCGGCCTAGGCAGCCGACCGGCGGATGGGGGTATCGAGTCCCGGCTGTGTGACGATCCGTCCCGCCGAACTCGTAAACTTTATCTGGTCCTCTTCGACGAACCAAACGGCTTGACATGCCCCGGCAGTAAATCGGCGACCGCAATAGTGGCCGCCCCGCACCAGAATCGTCTCGCGAATTTCGTCCTCGGCGACCCCGGCCTCTAAGAACAGAGCTCGAATCCGATTCCGAACGCGTTCGACAATCTCCAAATGCGACATCGCGATGAGTTCCTAACCAAGAGAAGCGGGTGCCGCTGCCATGCGAACGCAAGCAGGCACGTACTCCCTTACATCGACAATCCTCGTCGGAATTCATCGGTTCGACCGACACGACTGGATCGTTCTGCCCAAACCGCCCATTTTCAAGCGATTTGGCCCCGCACCAGAACCATCCCAGCCGCTCCAGTCCCGCTCCGATCAAAATGCCCCGCAGCAGGTGTCGTCGACCCGAGCAACGCAAGCTAAGATGTCGATAGTCCTCATTCGCGATTAGCAAAACATCGCTTGAAACCACCGGCCGCTTGGTGGAATTGGCAGACACGCAAGACTTAGGATCTTGTGCCGAAAGGTGTCCGGGTTCGAGTCCCGGAGCGGCCACTCGACGATTCATAAATCGCGGGGTTATTGCGGTTTCTCGGCGTTTATTGAAAGCGCAATGGCTCCCTGCGAGTCGATACGAAACAAAACTCGCGGTTGCTGTGCGTCTTTTTCTTATGCGTCATCTGCAGGTTTGAGCCACGCTCCTCACCGGCTTCGGTGGCTCGCACATAGTGTTTTCTCGCAAACTGGGTGCTATGGCCAACCCCGTCGCTTTCGATGAACTTGCCGAATCCATCGGCGATAACCTTAGAGGTGCCAGGAAACTCTCTCCTGGGTGAACGAGGAACACCGATACGCTGGACGCGGTACGAAGGCTGGCTGAAATCTGCAGCCAAGCACTATCGAAACGGGGCGGTCCGTCGTTACCAGGCGACGTCGAGCAGCGGCGGATACGTCGCAAAGCGTTGAGCGAACGGATCGGCGTTGGTAGAAACTGAGTTCGCAACCAAACACGCCCCCAAGCTTAGCCCCCCATCGACTCGTTAAGCTTTGAGCCCATCCGCACCACCAAGTGGCGTGGAGTGCTCCCCAACCCTTACCGAACACAACGCTCACCAACAACCGTTCAAAACAACATCGAGATCGCAGGAATTGAAATGGAAATCTTACTCATGATCCTCATTGCGTTTGGTATCGTTGGCTCCGTCGAAGCGCGCGTCCGGTCGATTCTGAAGACGCATGAACACAAACTCGACATGTTGCGAGGAGAGATTGCTCGCTGCGAGAAAAAGCTGGACAGCCTGCTAGGGAATCGCGAACTTTGAACGGCCACCGTATTACGCGCTGGAAGCGACAACAACTCCCGCATCTTGATGCCCCTTAACTGTCCGCTGTTCTTCGCCGCTGGCTGAATCTCGGAGTTTTATCGTGTTGTGCGTCACTCGAAGTCAACTCTTGGCGACGAAAACGGATGGCAACGCAAACTGACCAAGATCGTTGCCGGGCATGCCATTTCTGATTCGGTGTAACGGGACAGCGGGGTCGTCCGGTCCAATCGGCATGCGCCCCAATCCTCCGGCTCAGATCACCAGGGTGTCGTTCCGCATCCGCGATCTTTCAGATCGCGGCCGCGTACAGCCGCACGGCCTTTGGTGTCACGATATGGCTGCTCGAGTTGCGTGGACGATTGCCGTGCTGATCTCAACCAGCATGCATCCGTTGCACAAACCGAACACCGGGTCGCAGCAGTGGTCGCGCGAACAGGCCGTTGTTTGCAAATGTGCCGTTGGAGCATCACCTCTGCAACTCGTAGCTTCTCAACTATCTGTCCGGAAACGTATTGTTTGCCTCGTTTCTTCACTTGAGAATCTCGTTGCCGAATGACGGCAGTAACGGCTCATCAAATCTGGATCCGTGATGGGAGCACTCCCAATCGTGGTAATGATCAGTTCTCCTCCACGTCGGAGTAATCGTCGAGTGCGATCATGACTTGTCGTCCCGTCTGCTTGGCAGACTGGACTGCTACCTGCCCAAACTCGGCGTTCTTTATCGCTTCCTGAAGTGTCTCGCTTCGCTTAATTGCTTCGAACTGAATGTTGGCAATCTGAACGCCAAACAAAACGGTGCTCATTTTTTCCACCAACTCCGGCCTCGGTTCGTGTCGCATTGTTCATCACTCCATCCGCGAATAAAAGGAAGTTGCCTACCGCTTTTCGAATGCGCACCGACTTGATCTGAATCGCTCGACCACAGACAAGTCCTGCACACACATAAAGATTCCTTTTAGGTGGCACTCGATCCCTTTCCCGATAGAACCCCGTGTTTCTTGCCCCTTCCTCGACAACGCGTTTCGCGCAACAGGCTGCTCGACGCCGGTCGCATCAGCGGCCCTCATACGCGTGCAGCGGACTATCAAGCCAGATTTCGATGAGCACCGCGAACACGCCCGAGCGTCGATCGCGCGCGATCGTTTTTTACGGCCGCTTCGAGTCCAGCCAAACTTGTGCGACCCTCGATTGAACATGCTTTCGATCGCAGAGATCGGGTGGGACGTGGTGCTGACGACCTCGGCAGCGCCGACCCGCTACCGGCTATTTACTTTTCCCGAACTGGGGATAAAGATGCGTCACCTTTTTAACGCGCAAAAAGTCGCAACCGTTCGAATCATTGGTCGCATCGAAAGCGAAACACAACGGATCCCATCATGGCCCTAATCCATTGCGGACAATGTGGACAACAAGTCGATAGTTCGGTGGATGCCTGTCCGTCGTGCGGAAGCGAAGACTTTCGCCTCTCGGATACGCAGCGAAAAAAGAAAAAGTTTGAGCGAGAAGACACATTTAGTTTTAGATCATGTCTTTTTTCGACTTTACTCATCGGATTTGTGCTGTACCTTTTAGAGCGTATTTTAGAGCGTTTTTTTTTGGAGATAAGAGGCACGAAACAAGCCGTCAATGCGTCGTTTTCAGCTGCTTGCTCGAACTGATCTACGACTCCCCTAAAGAAGACCGCTTTCCGTTTGAATGGCTTCCAGTGCGAGTCGGTGTTCTCCGGGTCGGTGCAGTCGCCCTACTCGGTGCCTACGCCATCAGGCTCCGCTCACTCCTGTGCGCTTGGTTCCGCCTCCTCAGCAATTTTGGATGCACTCATTGCCACGCGGAATCCGAGGATGGCGTCGCGGGTCAACGGGAAGCTCTTGCCGCGGAACGCTGACCGGCAAGTTGCGGCCACCATACGCCAACTGCCGCCACGGCGCACACGGTTCGAGCCCGTTTCGGGGCCGACGGGATCGATTACCTCGGTTTTGAGATAATCTCCGAATCGGTCCGAACACCACTCCCACACGTTGCCGTGCATATCATACAACCCCCACGCATTCGGCTGCTTCTCGCCTACCGGATGCGTCTGGCAACCGTTTTTCAAAAGTAGCTTCTCATAGTTCTGCTCGTCGCTTGCCAAAAGCTTGGCGGCGTCCAACACGGATTTTCCACTGTTGTTTCCAAACCATCCGTGCCTACTCAAGTCATTTTCACTGTCCCCAAAACTGTACTCCGTGGTTGTCCCAGCACGGCATGCATACTCCCACTCCGCCTCGGTCGGTAAGCGATAAACGCGACCAGCCGCCTTCTCCTCCGGTAATTCTGAAAGCGTCCGGCAAAACTCCACTGCGTCGTCCCAAGTGACCGTCTCAACTGGTTTACGTGGGTTTTTGAATTGGGAGGGATTCACCCCAATCACTCGCTCGTACTGTTCCTGAGTTACTTCATAGGCACCAAGATAAAAAGGCTTGGTCAAGGTAACTTCGTGTGACAACTCACTTGCCCCGCCCTTCACCGAGCCCATCGTAAACGTGCCAGCGGGAATTAACTTCAATTTCATACCGATGCTATTCGTGGTTTCGCTCAGGCTTTCACCGCTTGGCGTCGCATCGCCTGCCGAACCAGCGCTAACGGAACCGCTATTTGCCGGTGCACTGCTCGGCGGCTCGTTGCTTGCCGGATTCGTGCTTGCGGCACCGCCACAACCAGACGCGACTGCACACAAACAAACACCAACGATCATCGTCACTCTCACGTGCCGTTCCTTTCGTCGTAAATTGGGGGGAGGCGCATAGGGGTCTCATTTAAAAGAATTGCGATGCTACCTGCAACCACTTTCGGCGCTCACCATGCACGGCAAAACCACCGCGAAAAGCAAGTGCGTCAGGAGAATGCTCTCCTTACGGCGATTCTCGCGGAACTACCCGTGACAAATGCGCATCGAAGGCCATGCATCGATTCGAGGATCACCGACAGCTTGATGGCTGAGGGGATTCTTCTCAAATCAACCCCAAAAACGCGATGCACTCAGCACCGAACTGCTCGCCGACTGGCACCGTCGCGCTGCGCTGCCTATTATGTCGGGCTCAAAAGCCATGCAGCCCCGTCGGACGTGCTGAAGCGTTATCGCCTCAGCACGATCGGCACCTTTGCACGCTCCAAAAGAAAAACTCCCTCAACCAAGACCTCAAAAAGGCCAAGGTAAAATCAGTGCAAACAACTGACCGGACGGAATCCGTGAAGCAACTCGACCAGAGGCAAGCTCGAAATGCTTTTCTAGGCGGAGTGTTTTTGATTCTGCTTGGCTTGAGTGGCGCCGGTTTTTTTTCTTACCTTGCATGGGTTACTGGGGATTTAGCAGGTGTCCTGAGGAAGGCCGGGTGGTTTACCCTCGCCGGTATCCTGGCAAGTCTGATCAGCGGCCTCATGTTCTTTCGAGCAGCGCTACGACGAGAATTCCCGGTGCCGGTGGCGAAGCGCGTGGTACGCGCAATCACCGCCCTGTTCTTAGCGGCGTTCCTGCTCAGCGAAGGATCGCTCCTTGGTCGGAATGACAAGTCGCTCGATGCGGAAAACGTACTCGAGAAATCCAGAGCGACCCTAAATGAAGTGAATGCCGAATTGGAACGGATCAAGTCCGAGACGGACAAAATCACATCGACCTATCAACTCGAATCCAAAACGAAACAGCCCAACACCATTTATGCAAAAACTGCGGACAATGGATTGACTCTTGAGTACGTCATCAAGGTTGACATGAAACAGGACGAGAAGCTTAAGAACAACCAGAACCCTCACACATGGGTCATCGGCGGTAAAGCGACTGCACGAGTGAATAAGGATTCTGGCAAAGAGTTTGCTGGCCATGTAACGGTCGACATCGCGTCCTTCAAACTGGATGACGCGTTAGGAGGACACCCACTGTCAGGGCATCGAACAGAGACAGCGCGTTCCGACTCTTTCCGGTTCGGCGATTGGGCATTGGGAGGAACCGTGAATTACCTCTGCGACGACGAGGATGTACAACGAATAAGCCAACGGGGATTCGTCGTTCTTGCTTTCATGGTCCGATTCAAAGCATCTGAGCAAGATGTGGAGCCGCATGCGATTCTCGAAGAAGTTCAACACCAGCGCGAAATGCTCCCCGACTGGGACGAGCGAAAGGCATTTATCGAAAAACTTGCGATCGGTGAATCCGGCGAGTTCGGTGGCTGGCATTACTTGAAGCTGAAATCATCTGTCGCAAAACAAGCCATATCCGCCCCGTAGCTTATTACTCAAAACACAGTGGCCTTGATTCGCCTGGAGTTAGCGCGACATTGGATA
>JBJOLO010000460.1:0-7818 GCA_046045565.1 Planctomycetota bacterium
CGTTGAATCCCGAAGACCAGATCTGGTTCGAACTCTACACCGATGAGGCACTCAGCGGTGAGGCTCAGGATCTGGAGTTCTTTGTGCAGGACAATCCCACCGGGATGCCGCTGGAGTTGCGACTGCTCGACAGCACAGGGCAGAACGAGATCGCAAAGGAATCCGGATTGCAACCGGCTTTCAAACGACAGGAGAAAAAAGGAGACAAGTGGTATTTGACTTTGGAAAGGAAGAACTATTCGCAATCCGGCATGACCGTCGGTTGGACCACCAACTTGACGTGGTTAGTCGGCCTGCGGTTGCCGGGAGCGTGGCCCTTCAAGCTCGTGTGCGGTGACGAGACCAGCAGTGATTGGTTGGGGTCCGACGAGATCGACTTCTACGTCGATGTCGATGGTGCCGCTTACTTTTCGACCCACTTCGGCGATTTTGACTCCGATGAGCACCGCGATCTGGAGGGATTGCTCCCGCCGGTGGCGTTTATCAAATCGTTGCGCTTGCGGATCAGCGAGAACGACAGTTTCGACGACAAGGTTTGGAACGAGAACACGGTTTGGGCGTTGGATCCGAAGGTTCCGAACGGGCTCCGAAGGGGTGCTGCACTGCTACCTGCCGACGGGAACTACGAGTTTCGCTACAACCTCACGCATGGGTTGAACGCGAAGCAACCGTAGGACCCGATGCATCCTGGTGGGAGGCAATTCAGGTTGAATTAGGGGGAATTCACTCGGATAATTCACCCGTTACGGGTACAATTCCGGCAACATCCGCGATCGCCAGATGTCCCGATTTTCGTCAGGGGTCGGCGTGGGGGATCGGCGGGGGATGTTGCCGGTTGGAGTCGGCCTGCCAGTACCGACAAACTGGGGCTATCTTCCAGACAGTTGCAACTTCAAACGGGTGAACAGCGATGAGATCGGATCTTGCTGCGGTGGTTCGTCGTTTGAGACGGTTCTTTGCCGTGAGCTGTTTTTTCTGCCTGATCTTCGGCCAGGGTATTCGCCCGGCCATGGCTCAAACGGTGCAATTGCCGACGCGACATGTGTTCGGTGGATCGACATCGGTTTGGGTTCCCGATGGGGGTAGCACGTACCTGGGTGGCGTTGGCCGATCGGCGTATGGTTCGACAAGTCGTGGCACGCCCTTGCTTGGCGGGGTACCGCTGGTGGATCGCCTGTTTCGCAATCGGGCGATCGGTTCAAGCCAGAGTGCAACAGGGGTGGCGGTACACGCGACGATTATTGACCTGCAGGAAGCCGACCAAGCGGTCTTAGCGGCAGCGGCCGCTCAGCGTGAAACTCCTTCGGCGCGATCGTTGTTGATAGCGCGAAAGGCGAATGAATTGAATGGCGAAATCGCCAGTCGCGACACGGATGCGTTCGACTCCGGGAAAGCCGGCGGGGATCAAAACGGGGAACGCGGAACGGCCGACCGCAACGCCTGGAGCGTCTCGGCGATTCGGCGTCAGAACGAGCAAGCGGCGGCGGTCGCGAATGAAGAAGCCCGCTCGCTTCTCGATCAAGGACGGGCAGCGGAGTCTGCCGGTAAAGTCGGTGTCGCAAAAATCTATTATCAAATGGCTGCTCGACGCGGACAGGACGATGTCCGCGACGAAGCACTGGGCGGACTGGAGCGGTTGGCAGCATGGGCCCGAGCTGCCAAGTCCAAGGCGAATCGCAACGACGATGAGCTTCGCGAGTCCTTGAACGGCACTCCCTCGCACGTGTCGCCCGCGAGCGTCTCGCCTTCGCGTCCGTGACTTGCTCACGCACCAGCAGCGCTCACGCACTAGCATCACTCACGCACTAGCGCATCCGTCGCATGGTGTCGGCCGCCATCAAGCTTTGGCTGCGTCGAACAGCACACTGATCGACTGGTCGTGATGGATCCGTTTGATCGCCTCGGCCAAGAGCGGTGCGACGGTCAGGGTCTTGATCTTGGGGATTTGTTTTTCGGCGGGCAGCGGAATGCTGTCGGTGATCGCGACCGAATCGACAGGTGCCTTGCGAAGACGCTCGATGGCGGGGCCGCACAACACCCCGTGGCTGGCGGCAACGTGGATTTCCGCCGCGCCAGCTTCGTGGATGAACTCGGCGGCACCGCAGATCGAACCGGCCGTCGTGATCATATCGTCGAACATCAAGCAGATTTTGCCTTTGACGCTCGAACCGATAATGTTGGCCTGCTGGGTTTCGTAAGCGTTGACTCGCCGTTTTTCAATGATGGCAAGCTCCCCTCCCAACCGTCGTACATGTCCGAGTGCGCGTTTATTGCTGCCGACGTCGGGGCTGACGACTACTACGCGGTCCATTGGCAGGTCCATGCCCAGGAAGTAGTCATTGAGCACCGGGGCGGCGTAGAGGTGATCGACCGGGATGTCGAAGAAACCTTGCAACTGGTGCGCGTGCAGATCCATGGTCAGGACCCGGTCGGCGCCTGCTCGCGTGATCACGTTCGCGACCAGTTTCGCGGTAATCGGGACGCGGCCTTCGTCTTTGCGATCCTGGCGAGCATATCCGAAGTAGGGAATCACGGCGGTGACGCGCTGCGCGCTGGCCCGTTTGCAACTGTCGATCATAATCAACAGTTCCATCAAATTGTCGTTCACGGGCGGACAGGTCGGCTGCACCAGGAACACATCGCGTCCGCGTACGTCCTCGTCGATCTTGCAGAAATTCTCGCCGTCCGGGAACTTGGTCAACGAGATCCCCGCCAGCGGCAGGTTCAGGTACTCGCAGATCTTATTCGTGAGCGACTCATTGGCTTGACCGCTGAAAATCTTCAACTCACGCATGCCTGCTCCTCTGCCTGGTCTACTATCGGGTCTACGGACTGGTCCACTGCCCGATTCACTGTCTAGTAACGGTCTGGTAACGGTCTGGTAACTGTCTGGTGCTGAAGGCGCGACCTTAGTAGCTGGGGTAGCCGAGTTTTCGCATCTCGGCTTCGACGATCTGTAATTCGTCGGGAGTATTGATGCTGAACGATTCGCAGGCCTTCAGCACCGGCAAGGCTCGGACATCTTTGCCTTCCCGCAGGAGGATGCCTGGACAATCGGTCAGATAATATTCCTTTTGACGATTTTCGTTTCGCAGTTGTTGCAGTGCATGTCGCAACTCGCCAGCTTCGAACACGTAGGTACTCATGTTGACCTCTGTGATCTCGCGTTGCAACGGCGTGGCATCCTTTTCTTCCACGATTCCCTCGAAGCGGCCGTCGTTGGATCGCACAATTCGCCCCAACCCCGCAGGATTATCTTTGTGGAGCGTCCCCAGCAGGCAGGCGGGGCGGTTGCGATCGAATTCGTTGAACAGGCTTTCGAGCGATGACACTTGAACGAGGGGGGAGTCGCCTGCGAGCACGACGACGGAGCCTTGGTGTTCCGCCATAGCGGGCAAGCACATCTTTACGGCATGGCCGGTGCCCAATCGCTCGGTTTGCTCGACAAATTCCACAGGGCGATTCGCAAGTTCCGCTCGCACCGCTTCCGCGCGATGGCCGATCACGACCAGGATCCGGCCGACGCCGGCCTGGGTAAGCGCGTCGAGCACGAAGTGGATCATGGGGCGTCCGCAGACCGGAAACAACACTTTCGGCAAGTCGGATTTCATCCGCGTGCCCATGCCGGCGGCCAAAACAATTCCCAAACGGTCGCTCATGGTCGTTATGCTCCGGTTATTCCTTGCAAACGGCTCGAAATTTTCCCACGAAGTACGGGGCGAATCCAGAGGACGAGAGCCAAAATCGTCTAAGCGAGTATACTGCACGCGGGCCCCGAGCCACCGCCTATCGGCTCTGATCTTGAGACGGAGGACTACAGTGCGTACTCCTGTTGCAGGCTTGCTGCTTGTTGGTGCGATTGTGCTGATTGCCGCGACGACCTCAGCGGCTGAGAAAGCGGTGATCGACTTCGAAATCGTCATGGAGGCGGGATTGCCTCCGACTGCGGCTCAAGAGTGGATGCAATTGTTCAAAGGGCTTGATCAATCCGGGATCCGGATCCGTTCTGCCACCGGCGGTGACCGACCCGACATCGCCAAACAGGATCTGGGCGGGAAAGTTCGTTACAAAGTGGTTGGCGTGCTTCGCGGCAACAACACCCTGATCGTTCCGGGCGGAAGTTTCGGTCGCAATGACAAAGCTCAGTTGCGGCAATGGATCGAGAAGCTGCGAGACACCGGCGCGGATTCGATCGGAGAGAAGGAAGGGGCTTTCGGCCTGTTGTCGAAGCACTTGGTCGAAGTCCATGAAAAGCTTGGTGTGCCCATCTCGTTCTCGACCTCCGGACGCCCGCCGAGGGAAGTGGTGGCTCAAATTCAACGCGGCTTGCCAATGGAACTGGTTTTTGATGCCGGAACCCAGGATGCCTTGCAGGAAGCCGATCCGTTTGCCGATGAACTCAACGGATTGACCGCCGGCACGGCACTCGCCGCCGCCCTGCGCCCCGCCGGATTGGCACTCGTTCCGGAGCGAACTCGCGGTGAACAACCGCGACTACGCGTTGTCGATGCGCGCGAGGCGATGCAGTCGTGGCCCATCGGCTGGCCGCTCAAGAAGCCAGCGACGGAGACGGTTCCGAAACTGCTCGAGTTCCTATCCGTTGAGATCGACAACACGCCGCTCGCTGAGGCCCTGCCCGCTATCCAGGAACGACTCGGCGTTCCTTTCCTCTACGACTACAACGGTCTTGCTCGCAACAAAGTCGAACTCGACAAGGTACTCGTCACACTGCCTGTCAAACGCACCTACTACGCGAAACTGCTCGACCGCATCCTGGTCAAAGCAAACCTGGGCTGGGAGGTTCGGCAGGACGAGCGCGATCAAACGTTCATTTGGATCTCGCCGAAGCGATAAACAGCGAATGGATCCCAGGGTTTCGACGCGCTCAGAAAGTGACGCGCTCAGAAAGTGACGCGCGGCTGGTCATGCGAGTTTGCCGACGGGCGACCCGCCATACCCGGTATGCGGGGTGGCGACCTAGCCCGGACCGGTGCGCGTGACTTCGAAGCCCATTTCCTCGATCATCTTGTAATCAGCCGCAGGCGCCTGGCCGCGCGTTGTCAGGTAGTCGCCGACGAAAATCGAGTTCGCCGCGTACAAGCCCAGGCACTGCATGCTGCCCAAATGCAACTCACGACCGCCGGCAATGCGGATTTCACTCGCGGGATTCGCGAAGCGATACAGGGCGAGGATCTTCAGGCATCGTCGCGGATTCAGTTGATTTTGTCCGGCCAGCGGTGTGCCGTCGATCGGATTGAGGAAGTTCACCGGGATCGATTCGACTGCCAGGTCGCGTAGGGCAAAAGCCATCTCCACGATGTCGTGATCGGATTCGCCCATCCCCATGATTCCACCCGAGCACAGTTTCATGCCGGCGTTGCGTACCGCCTTGAGCGTCTCGATGCGGTCTTGGTACGAGTGGGTCGAACAGATGTTGCCGTAGTGCGATTCGCTCGTGTTAAGGTTGTGATTCACCGTGTCCACGCCGCACGCCTTGAGTCGCTCTGCTTGTTCCGGGGACAGCAACCCGAGGCAGGCGCAAACGTCCATGTCGTAGCGACGCTTGATTTCCGGCACGATCGATTCGACCGCTTGCATTTCGCGTTCGTTCGGGCCTCGTGCCGAGATGACGATGCAATAGGTCTTTGATTGACGCTCGTGAGCGAGTCGCGCTCCTTCGAGAATCTTGTCGGGCTGCAACAGGTTGTAGCGCGGAATCTCGGCGGTCGAAACTTTCGACTGTGAGCAATACGAGCAGTCTTCCGGGCAGAGGCCGCTTTTGGCATTCATCAGAAAGTAAAGCTGGACCGTCTTGCCCCAGTGTCGTCGACGGATGGCGAATGCGGCCGCCATCAGGTCGAGCAGTTCATCATCCGAGGACTGTAAGATCGAAGCGCCTTCCTCCCGGGTTAGGGCATGACCGGCCAACACCCGATTGGCCAACTCGTACCAACGCGTGCCATTCAGCGCATCGAGTGCGGAGGCAGCGGGCTGCGGCGCGTTGGATGATTTCAAGGAAGGGGACACTTGCGATTGATCCAGTTCGGGAAAGGAGGGCATGGAAGTCCTCGTAGGGTGGTAAATCGTCGGTTGCTCAGGCAGAATAATACCAAGACCAAGTCGGGGTCGTCGATGCCTGACCAACGTGACCGGCTCCGCCACCGTGCCCGGCTCCGCCACCGTGCCCGGCTACGCCAATGTGTCCGGCTACGCCAATGTGTTTGGACCCTCCAATGTGCTTGGCTTGACCAGTTGGCATGCGACGAGGCCGATTTCGGTGGGGCATGGCTGGTTCTGTTGATGAGTTCAGCCTGCGTGAAATGCGGCGTGTGTTGATTCTTGCTGCCGTTCAAAAAGAGAAAAAATGGCCCATTATTTTGTTCGCTTCGGATTTGGCGGGCACATCGGTCGTTTTGCCGCCGTCGATGCCACGGTTTATCCGCGGGGCAGTCGGGTGATCTGCCGAACCGAACGAGGTTTGGAGACCGGCGAAGTTTTGGGCAGCGACGATCGGATGGCCGAATCGCATGACGGCCAGTTGCTGCGACCGCTCACGATCGAAGACGAATTACTGCTCGACCGGTTGAATCGCCATCGCGAGCGGGCGTTTGAGGCTTGTCAGGAACTGCTTGCCGAGCGTGACATTCCGGCCGTGCTGCTGGATGTCGAGCATCTTTTTGACGGCGAGTCGCTCTACTTTCACTTCTTAGGCGAGATCCCTCCAGGTTTGGAACCGCTGACGGTCGAATTGGCGAATCTCTACGAGAAGAAAGTGGAGTTCCGCCGATTTGCCGATTCGCTCCAGGAAGGCTGCGGACCGGGATGCGGTACCGAGCAGGCTGAGAACGGCTGCCATCATGGCGGTTGCCAGTCATGCGTGATCGCAACCGCGTGCCGGAAGAACTGACGCCCTTGCGACTGCTCTTTTTCCCTCGATGCTCACGGGGGTCGAGCACGATTGATCGCGAGATCGCGTGGTGCTATTCCGTTTTTTCTCGTCGGAAAACGGCGACCACATCCTCGACGGGCACGACAAAGAGTTGGTTATCAGCCTCGAAGTCCACCGGAATGGCATTCTTGGGATGGAATAGGATTTTGTCGTATTGCTTCAGCGGGATGTCGGTATCGTTTTCAATCTGCGCCGAGATCGACACGATCCGTCCGGTGATGGTTGGAATCTCGGCCTGATCGGGGAGCGCGATTCCCCCTTTCGTCGTCCGTTTCGGCTCATCCTTGCGAACGAGGACGCGATTCCCGATCGGTTCGACGAATTCAAAGACTTTGCGTTCTGCTTTAGCCATGATGTTGCTTTGCGCTCAGGTGGATGAAACCTCGGCCGGTCGCGACTCGTCCCGTGCCCATGCGGTGTTGTCCCCAGCGGGTCCTGTTTTCGTAGGCCGGTTTGAAGGAACTGCCATCGGGGTATGGCGAGATCACGAACTCGGCGTGCCAGCAGATCCAAGCTACTTATCGAGCAATCATTCGGCAAGGACGGCAGGCGGCCCGGAGGAGCGGTTTTTGAAGGCGGCGGGGCCCGTGCGGGTGCGATTGCCGGGATTGAGCCGAGTTCCAGGAGCTTGTTGCTACGAGTTGGGGTGCTGCGAGTCGGGTTGCTACGAGTCGGGGTGCTATCAGCTGGCAATTCCAGGACGACCCTGCCCAATCTGCGTGAATTCTCCAATTAAGTATCTGCGTGAAGGAGTCATGATTGGGGCGATTGCGACGGTCTCGGGACGTCACGGCCGGTGCTAGCGAGGCAGAGCTGCGAGTCTGGCGTTGTCGGATTTGCGGGCGTTGATTGCTCCTTCTCCTGTTCGC
>JBJOLO010000434.1:0-5463 GCA_046045565.1 Planctomycetota bacterium
AGTCGCTTGAAGCGATCGAAAGGAAATGCAGCGAGCGATGTTCCTACCGAATCGGAAGATGCCTGACAGGCTACCCCGATAAACGCAAGGTGATCCTGGCTGACCTAATCTGACTCGAGCCTCCGTGGCGTGGATTTTCTTTGCGGCGAGTGCGGTGCTTGGGACTTCGTACGATCAGCGTTTTCCGTGTGCCAATCGGAGTGCGTCCGGCATCCGCCGCAATCTCACCAAGTGCCAGATGCCGAATACCGGACCGATCGCAAGCAGGCTCATGGCCCACGGCCAACCTGCCAGTTCGCGCACGGTCGGGATCATTCGAATCGTTACGGTGGTCAATAAGAATCCGGTGCAAGTTTGGATCGTCAGTGCCGTCCCCACCAGCGTTGGCTCGCACAACTCGGAGACGGCGGCGGAGAACTGCGCACTGTCAGCAACGACGCTGAATCCCCACAGCAAGCAGACGATCAGCAACACGGCAGGCGTGTCGAGCAGATGGCCTGCCACCAGAGCGCAGGTGCCGGAGATCAACAGCGACACGATCGTGATCGTCGTGCGGCCAACTCGATCGGCTTGCCACCCCGCCACCACGGAACCGATGCCACCGACTGCAATCACGCAAAACGCGGCAAGCGAAATTTCTTGACTGCTCCAGCCACTTTCGGTTAATCGCTCCTGCAGGAGTCGAGGTGCCCAGGTCCACATGGCGTAAAGTTCGAACATGTGGCCCAAGTAGCCGAAATTCGCGCGGCGCAACGCGGTGTCACGAAAAACGTGCGCGAAATAGCGCGGATCAAAACGGGCGGCGGGCCGCAGATGCGGGCCGGGGCGCAGCAAAGCCAAACCCATCACGGAAGCCAGCGTGGCGCAGGCCGCCGCAGCCATCATCACCATCCGCCAGTTGCCCACCGCCATCGACGCAACCATATGCGGCGACGCCGAACCCACCGTCAGGGCGCCCACCAGCACGCCGATGGCCAAGCCTCGCTTTTCCACGAACCAACTCGCCGCAAGTTTCATTCCCGTGGGATACACGCCCGCCAACGCGACTCCTGTGAGCATGCGGAGCGCGATCGCCACGGCGAAACCAACTGGTGTACGCCCCAAATCGGGGGAAATCCCCAGCACAATCGCCGTCGTGGCTCCCGCCCCAAGCAAAGCCGAACCAGCGAACAGCCAACAAGGGTGCCAGCGATCGGGCAGATTCAGAACCGCACTGCCGAGGGACCCAATCACGAATCCAAGTTGCACGCTGATCGTTAACCACGCCTCAGCCGCAGAGTCGAGCTGCCACTCGGCCTTCAACAACCCAACTACTGCCGAAGCGGAAAACCACAGTGTCAGTGCCAGCCATTGACTAATCGCGAGTAATGCAAGTTGCCGGCCCGGGCGGAGCAGTTGGTTTCTCATGGGATCTTCGACATTTCTTCCAATCTGCCAGTGTTTCACGCCAGGTTGGCTTCGTTTCGAAATCGTGATCCTGAAATCGCATTACGCTAATAACGGCTTCTTTTCGCCCTTGCCGTGCATCGCCGAACGCCCAGCGTTTGACTATGATAATGGCGATCGGCGGGATTCACACTGGTCCTGCCCGACGCTGAATTCACGTTTGCTGACTTCAACCGTTTGCTGACAAGGACCCTGTCATGCATGTTCGGCGTGTGATTGCATGTTTTCGCTTGCCTCGTTTTTTGCGGCGTAGCATCTGGCTGTCGATGGCGACGCTGCTGCTCGGCAGCTGGTTCTTGCAGGCGTGCGTTTCGCACGTGTCGGGCCAAGAGCCGGGTGCGGCAGCGAGTGCCGTACAGACGCTGGCCGAGCATGGCCTGAAGTGCGCCGTGGGAATCTCCTGCAAGCGCGACGGCTATCAATCGTTCTTTGGAACCGGCGCGGTGATCACTGCGGACGGCTATATCATCACTTCGACGACGGTCGTTCCACCGCGAGCCGAAGAAATTGAGGTTTCGTTTCAGGGGTTTGTGAATCGACCCGCGAAGCTCATCGAAGCCAACGAGACGTTAGAAGCCACGATCATCAAAGTCGAGGCCGACAACTTGCCGTTCCTGTCGCTGGCACGCGAGATTCCTCGCGTGGGCGAACCGGCATACACGTTGAGCAACGCGAATAACGTTTTGCGACTGAGCGGCACGGCGTCGTTTAGCCGCGGGTTGATCAGCGGCATCTACGATGTGCAAAACATTGGCGGTGAGAGCTTGTACGCGGGGCAAGCCATCGAAACCACCGCCGCCGTGAATCCAGGCTCTGATGGCGGCCCCATTGTGAATGAACTCGGGCAATTGTGTGGTGTGATCAGCTTGAACGTCTCGGCCTCGCGCTGGCAAGGCATCGGCGTGCCAACCAAAGTGCTGTTGGAACAACTCTCGGCGTTGAAGAACTCCGCTTTGAAACTAACCTATGATCCGCTGCCAGGACGGGCGCCGCCTGCCGAGCTAATGACCGACCTGGGCCGCCAAGCCCAACAAGTCGCACCGTTTGTTGTCGGCATTCAAGTGCAGCGACATTTCGCGCCGGAAGTCCTGCCTCGGATGTCGGTAGAAAAATACTGCGAGCAGATTCCCAATTGGGAGCAAAAGTCGACGCTGGAGCGCAGCGCATTTCTGCGGAACTACTTCGACATTTCGCGGATCCTGGAAGTGAATCAAATGCTGCGACGCCCGAAGCAGCCGTCATCGGGAATCGTCGTGTCAGCGGACGGTCACATTCTGACGAGCTCCTTTAATGTGGAAGACGACCCGATCTTTATCGAGAAGCGAACAGGCATTCCCCGCGGCTTCACTTTTCCACTCGCTGCAGACGAACTGTTCAAGGAACCCGAGGGAGGCTACGATCGCGGCATCAATGCCGTGCAATCGATTACCGTGATGCTCCCCGACGGCTCCCAACATGAGGCGAAGGTTCTCGCCCGTCATTTGCCGATGGGGGTTGCCCTGCTGAAGATCGAAAAGGCAAACCTGCCGTTCCTGGATATCGCCAAGCAAGGTTCCCCACCCCAACTCGGCATTCCCGTTGGACTGATGGGAAGTGTTCCGGGAGGTCATACCCAGTACACGCTCAATTCGGGAATCGTGAGCGCTGCGGTCCGTAATCGCGGTTTTCAGTTTCAAACCGACGCGCTGTTGAATTACGGAAACTCGGGCGGTCCCGTCATCGATGAAACGGGCCGCTTCATCGGACTGGCCACCTCGCCGATCGAACCGCGAACGGCACTCGGTCGCGTCTTCAATGCGCAGGAACTCAACTTCTTCAGCATCGCACCCAACTCCGGCGTAAGCATGGTCGCTCGCGCTGATCGATTGGTGGACGCCTTGGAGAAGCTAAAGCGAGGCGAATCGACGCTCGTAATTCCCGGACCGTACCTGGGAGTAGGTCCGGATCCCAATCGCGTTTTGGGCAAGGATGTCCTGATCGGTTCGATCGCCCCCGGCGCCCCCGCAGCCCAAGCCGGACTGCAGGTCGGCGACCAGCTGCTGACTTTGAACGGTGAGGAGTTGGCGACATGGAAGGACTTGATCGAGCACCTGCAGAATTTTCAGCCCGGTGAGAAAGTCACCTTGAAAGTGCGCCGTGCCGGAATCACGCGAAGACTCATGATCAACGGCAAGCCCGTCTCGAACGAGTCTGAATTGCAGGAATTGATGAAGTCGCTCAAACCGAGTGAAAAATTCGAAGGGACGATGGTCGCCGAGGACACCAAAGAGGTCACCGTCACGTTGGGAGAACGCAAATGAGTTGCCGAAGGATATACGCAGCCGCGATCGTTTGCTTGATATTCAGCGCCGTTCCGGTTTCGCTCCCCGCGAAGTCGCCGGAGAATCAGCAGATCGCCGCCCTTTGTGAAAAAGCCAGAGCAGCCTACGTGTTCATCTCCGGCGGCAGCGGAGTCATCATTCGCCCCGATGGCCTAATGCTGACCAACTCTCATGTCACGCAGAATCAGAAAGATTTCGATGTTCGCACGGGACAAGGGAAGCACTACCGCGCCAAATTGCTGGGACACGACCCCTTCGGCGACCTTGCCGTATTGAAGCTCGAAATCAAATCCGATGAACAAGTGCCGTTCATGGAACTGGGAGACTCGGATCAGTTGAAAGTGGGCGAAACTACGCTCGCGGTCGGTAATCCGTTCGCACTCGGATTCGTCGATCAATCTCCGACATTCACGTTGGGAATCGTGTCGGCCCTGCATCAGATTCAAGGACGCTACACCGAGTGCATCGTTACCGATGCGGAGATCAATCCCGGTAATTCGGGCGGACCCCTGATCAACATGCAGGGCAAAGTGGTCGGGATCAATGGACAGATCAGCACGCGTTGGGGCCTTCGCTCGAACACAGGGCTGGGCTTCGCCATCAGCGCACGACAGATCGGCTACTGGTTGCCTCGCCTGACGGTCGCGGAGGGCAACGCAGTGCGGCACGGTCGACTGGTCGGCGTCCGCTTCGATGCCACGAATCCGGAGTCGCCGGCAAGCCTGACAGTCAAGCAAGTGTTTGCCGAGTCGCCTGCCGCGAAAGCAGGCCTCATGCCGGGCGATGTGATCGTTCGCTGGGACGGCCAACCCGTCGCCAACAGTTTGCGACTCGCCAGCATCATGGGGATGTATCCCGTCGATCACCAAGTGGGCTTCGAAGTACGCAGGGGCGAAAACACCGTGCCGCTCCAGGTTTCCCTGGTCGCGCTCAAACGCGCGTCACTGGGCATCAAAATCGCCAAGCCTGCCGACACCGACCCACAAGTCAAAGTGCAAGAGGTCGCACCCGATTCGATCGCCGCCAAATCGGGAATGCAGGCCGGTGATTTGCTGATGGAAATTGAGGGAGCCAAACTCGAGGGTCCCGTTGCCGTTCAGTTCCGAATCCTCGAGGTCTGGTTGCAGCGAGGCGCCGATGTTTTCGACACGATCAATATCAAGGTTCGCCGCAAGAATGAAGCGGGCGAATCCAAGGATCTGGAACTATCGCTCGCAGTGCCCGATTCCCAAGATGCCAAGCCGTTCGATCCCAAACCGATCGGTGAAGATAGCGACGACGATGATGATGATGAATAGTCATTCGCAGTCGATTCACGCGCGGTATCAGTGCTGCGCGTCGAATCTGCGAGGGCAGGCACTCGCCACTCGCGATGCGTCCGTCTCGCGATACGCATCGTAGAACCGCTCGCATCGTAGAACCGCTCGCATCATTCGTCGGCGGCACATCCGCGACGCGGACACTCCTCGAGGCGTCCCGCTTTCCTGAGGATGTATCTGCACAGATCCCCGCCGGCACAGATCCCCGCTGGCAAGAGAACATGCTAGCAATTGCACCGGCTTGCAATCTTACGCCGCTGGCAGTTCGCCTATTCTACCGAGACCACCTCTTCTCGCTGTTCCGTGCAAACGGGCCGCTTTCCGCGAAATCGCTCTTCTTCCCATCACCCGAATTCACTACGATTCGCCTCGAGATC
>JBJOLO010000497.1:0-2705 GCA_046045565.1 Planctomycetota bacterium
ATAGAGTACATCGAGAACAACTTCCACGCCGAAGATTCGGAGGCGTGGGAGGAATATCGAGCGAAGCGAATGGAGACTTGGTACGCCGATCCGCAGGCGGTGTTGGCTGGCACTCTACCGAAGCCGGAAGGGTTTTTCGTCGAGTTGGCCGACCTGCTGATTCGCATTGCGGATGCGGCGGGTGCGCATCGGATTGAAGTCGGCGAAGTGTATTTTACTGGACCAGGATTCAGTAAACCAACGAACAAAACAGTCTTGATGCTGCACAATTTGATTGCGGATCGTGACTTTGAAAACTTGATCGACGAATGCTTGTCGTTCGCCGCCGACAACGAGCACGACCTATGGGCCACGATCCGCGAAAAGCTGAGCTACAACGCGACGCGGCCGTATCGGCACGGAGGGAAGCGAGCGTGACAACCAAAGAACTGGTGCTGTGCCGAGCAACGTGTCAACGCTGTGGCAATGTCGAAGTGTTGCCTCTGTCCGCAACTATTGAGGACGCGCGTTGCAAGATGTGCGATGTTCGCATGCGAATTGGCGGCGCATATCAACAACAACCAATTTCCGCCGAACGCTTGGCGGAGATGCGTCAGGCGGTGTTGCGTTACGGTCCGGCCAACTGCTGGACCGGGACGACCGGGACGTTGGCGGCGATGGTGTTTGAACTTCTCAAGGCTATTGGCGAGGAGCGGGGAGCGTGAGCGAAGAAGAACAGAAGCAACGCAACCTGGTGTCGGCTGCGGCCGACGCTTGGCAGGCGTTGAACGAAATTCGAGCGTGTGTTGGCGTGGCACGCGATTGGTATGGCGATGAAGTCGGCGATGACGGTGACGAGATTGATCGCATTGTGGACACGTTAGGAGCGGCAATCAAAGCGGCGACCGGCAAAGAGGCGTTGTCGGTTTATACGGGAGGGCTGGAAACGTGAAATACGAAGAGTTCATACGCGACAAAGGGCAGGGCGCCGTAAACATCGGATTCGATCCGCTGTGGATGCCTGATTTCCTTTTCGATTTTCAGCGATCGCTCGTTGAGTGGGCGATCCTGAAGGGGCGGGCCGCGATATTTGCCGACTGCGGCATGGGCAAGACGGCAATGCAATTGACCTGGGCGCAAAACGTCGTGATGCACACTGGCAAGCCGGTGTTGATTGTCACACCGCTAGCGGTCAGCAAGCAGACCGAACGCGAGGCAATCAAGTTCGGACTGACCGCGACCCGTTCGCAGGACGGCAGCCACAAGGGAGGCATTGTGGTGACGAACTACGAACGCCTAGACAACTTCAATTCCGCAGACTTCGCGGGCGTTGTCTGCGACGAATCGAGCATCCTGAAATCGTTCAGCGGATCGACACGCAAGAGCATCACGCGGTTCATGAGCAAGCTGCCGTATCGCCTGCTTTGCACTGCGACGGCGGCGCCGAACGATTACGTGGAGCTTGGCACGTCGAGCGAAGCGTTAGGCGAACTGAACTACTCGGAGATGCTTCGAAGGTTCTTCGCGCAGCTCGACGACAAAGGCCAGAAGCGGGAGCAAAAGCTACAAGAGCAGGCCGAAGCGATCATCGAAGCCGATCCAAGCTACTACCAAAAGTTGGCCTACCGGGTGGCGCAGGCGATCGGCCAATGGAGGCTGCGACATCACGCGGTGACGGCGTTCTGGCGATGGGTGGCGTCGTGGGCAAGAGCTTGCCGCAGGCCCAGCGACCTAGGGTTTAGCGACAGGAATTTTATCCTGCCGCCGCTAACCGAAACGGATCACGTGATTGAGGCGAAATCGCCGCCGCCTGGGATGCTATTCACGCGGCCAGCGGTCGGAGGACACGAAGAACGGCAGGAGCGCAAGCGGACTATTGTCGAGCGTACCGAGTATGTCGCCAGTTTGACGAATCACGACAGGCAGGCGGTTGTGTGGTGCCACACGATTGACGAAGCGGATAGGCTCGTCGATGCGATTGACGGGGCGGAACAGGTTGCTGGAACAACCAGCGACGAAGAACGCGAACGCATCTACGACGAGTTCGCGACAGGATCGCTTCGCGTGCTGGTGATTAAGCCAAAAATCGGCGCGTGGGGCATGAACTGGCAGAACTGCAATCACGTCGTAACGTACGCGTCGCATAGCTACGAGCAGTATTACCAATGCGTTCGGCGCTGCTGGCGGTTCGGCCAAAAGCGGCCGGTGCAACTGGACGTTGTAGCGACTGAGGGTGAGATTCGCGTGCTTGGCAACATGCGAGCGAAGGGCAAGCGGGCTGACGACATGTTTGCCAAGCTTGTCGAGCAGATGAATGAGGCTGTGAGGATCGAGAGGCAGGATATTTACACTGGCGAATTGGAGCTACCAAAATGGGCGTGAAAGAGCAACTCATCACCGATCGATACGCAATCTACAACTGCGACTGCATGGAGGTGCTGAAAAAGATCGCGGACGAGTCGATACACCTGACAGTTTACTCTCCACCGTTCGCCGGGCTGTACCAATACAGCAGCGACGAACGCGACCTATCCAACTGCATCGACCATGACGAGTTCTTCGAGCACTACGGCTACATTCTCGACGAGCTTGCACGCGTCACGATGCCTGGCAGGATCAGCGCGGTGCATTGCATGGACATCCCGCTAAGCAACGCGGGATGTGATGCCATGTTCGACCTGCCGGGCCGCATCATCGCGGAACACGAATCGCGGGGATTTGCCTAC
>JBJOLO010000509.1:0-4717 GCA_046045565.1 Planctomycetota bacterium
GAGTCGAAAAATCCCTTCATCAGCCAGAGGTTGACGCTCATCGCACCCGAGAGGTACACCACCAGCAATGACGTCAGTTTGTTCAAGCCGAGTACGGGAATCACCTCGCCGGTACGGAGCACGATCAGGTAGATGGCCACCAAGTTGAGCAGTCCCGGGAACATCTGGATGAGCAGCAAGAAGAGCATTCCCATGCGACGACCACGGAAACGGAAACGGCTGAACGCGTAAGCCGACAGCGCGCCGATGAATACCGTGAAGAACGCGTTCAGCACGGCGATGATCACCGAGGCGCGGAACCAGCGCACGAAGAAAACCTCCGCGCCGCCCTCTTTCTGCACGAAGAGACCCTTGAAGTTCTCGAATGTAAATGAGCGTGGTATGAGACCCGAGCCGGAAAGTGTCTGATCTGCGTTGAATGCGGCGGTGATTACGTACAGCGGAGGAAAGATCGCGACCAAGATCGCGATCCAAACGACGGCATGTCGCCACCAGTGATCACCACGGCGCTGCGTCGGATCGCTCATTTCATGTTCTCCATGGCCTTCGAGCGGAGAAAACCGCTGGCCGACATGGCCGCGACGATGAAGAAGATGTAAATCGAGATCGCGCTGGCCAAACCGTAATCTTGGCCCTTTCCACTTTCGAATGCGAGTTTGTAAGAGTAAGAAATGAGGATGTCAGTTGCTCCAGCGACACCCTGATCGTCCGAGGCCGGTCCTCCACCAGTGAGCAAGTAGACATTGTTGAAATTGTTGAAGTTATAAGCGAACGATGCAACCAGCAGCGGTGTGACTACCGCCAGAAGCAGTGGCAACGTGACCTTTCGGAACACTTGCCAGCGACCAGCACCATCCACTCGTGCTGCTTCGACCAATTCTCCGGGTATCGATTGAAGGGCACCCATGCACACCAACAAGAAATACGGTGTGGTCAGCCAGACCGATACGAGTATGACGGAAGCTCGAGCCCACCACGGGTCGAACAGCCAAGGTGGATCGAACGGAAGAAGCTTGTTGATCAATCCGTAATCCTCGTTCAGAAGTCCGCGGAACACGAGGAGTGAGAGGAACCCTGGCACTGCATACGGTACGACCAACAACGATCGGTACAGCTTCTTCAATCGAAGATCTTTTCTGTCGAGCACTTTCGCCAGCATGAGGCCGATCGCAAATGAGATGAGCACCGTCGATCCCGAAAACGCGATCGTCCAGATGAATGCACGAAGGAACGGCTGCCTGATGAGCGGATTCGTCAGTACCGATGTGAAATTCTGGAAGCCCACGTACTCTCTCCAGCCCACTGCGAGTTCTTCTCCGTCGGCACTCTCAAATGCGCCATTACCGTTGTCGAGATATTCTGTGCCGGTGTCTGTGGCCAGCATCCGATCACGCTTCGCGTCGTATTCAAGTCCTGGAATCGAGTCGTAAGCGCCCGATACACCTTCGGTACGAATTGTTCCGCCGTCTCCGAGAGGAATCACGAACTCGGCAAGCTCCGCGTCAGCAGCGAACAACTCGTCGCCCACTAATGCCGTGTATCCATTCGGGGGCTGAATGTCACCGAACTCGTCAATCGAGATAGTTGACGGATCGATTGATTGGAGTCCGTCTACCCGACCAAGAAAGACTTCACCGCTCGTATCGTCGACGAGGACGAGCACGAGATTCCCTTCGTCGTCCCGAGTGGGCTGCATTTGAAAGAAACGTTCACCTGGCACGAGATTCTGATCGATATTCGTTTCAATGGCTTCCTCTTTGGTCAGCACGTGGCCGGTCGAGTACACCTCGAAAGCGGTGTTTATGGTGAAGAAGATCGGCACAATGACAAAGGCAACGAGCAAAATGCTTCCCGGGAGAATGAATTTCGCAGGAAGGAATTTCTTGGGAGAGAAGTAGACGAAATCCAAGAGTGCGAGAACTGCCAGCGTCCCGAATCCCCACGCCATCTGACGCTCGGCAAACATCACCACGATCGCCCAGCCAGCCAAGCCGTTCAGTAGACAGAGCAACGCGACTCGCACGATCGCGCCACCGACGCCGCTGAACATCGAGAGCAATCTCGCGAGCCACGACGGTCGGTACGAAGGGCTCAGCATCTGATCCGACTGGTCCATAGCCACACACTCTCGCATACGCAAACGGGGCGGGGGTCACAAGGACCCCCGCCCCGCTTGATGCGAGTGATTTACTCGTCAGCCAATCTTCGCCTTGATGTTCTGGGCTGCAGTGCGGAATGCATCCTTGGCGTTCTTCGAGTCGCCGCCCTTGAGCGTGGTCGACCATGCATTCGCGAGGTCTCCCCACACCGAACTCATCTCGGGGATGTTCGGCATCGGAACGCCACCCTTACCCGCAGCAGCGAACTGCTTGAGCAGAGCATCATCGATCTTTGCCGCCGCATCGGTGTTGGCCGGCGCGCGACCGTTCTCCGATGAGAGCTGGGTCTGAGCGCTCTCGGACATCATGTAGCTACCGACGAGGTCGCGAGCCTGGCTCTCGACGCCGTGAGTCTTCGCGAATTTCGTGACCATGAATCCCTGCACTCCGAGGAAGGGAACCGAGTCACACTTGTTCTTTGGCATCTGCACGATCTTGACCTTCAGGCCGCTCTTGTCGAGAGTGTCTTTCTCCCACGGTCCGGTCACCCAGAATGCCGCCTTGCCCGCGAGGAACGCGGTCTTGGCGATGCCGTAGTCGACCTTCGATGAGAGGAAGCCCGAAACGTTCCAGTTGTCAACTTGGGCAGAGTTAGCAATGAGCGCCTTGCTCGCAACACCCACATCGCTCGGATCAAGATTGCCCTTAGCATCCTTGCCGAAAACGTAACCGCACAGTCCTGAGAAGAGCGGGTAGTAGTGGTAGGCGTCGCCACCGGGGATCACGAGACCGAAGTTGCCGGTCGCCTTCTTCTGGAACTTAATTGCTTGGTCGTACATGTCAGCAAACGACGTCGGCACTTTCGCCACCGCGGTGTTCACCACAAGACCGACGTTCTCCAGCGCAACGGGGGCGCCGTACAGCACCTTGTTGCCTTTCGAGTTTGCGTAGGAGAAAGCATCGAGTGCATACGACGGTATTTTCGCCGCCGCAGACTTCGGAACCGTAAGCGGAATGACGGATCCATTCTTGGCAAGCTCGCCAACCCAGTCGTGCGCGCCAACGATAACGTCGGGGGCAGTCGCTGCATCGACGGTCTTCAAGTCGTCGCGGATCTTGCCGAAATCCTTCTGTACCACAGTGACAGTGACGCCGTTCTTTTTACCCCACGCGCCAGCGACTTTCTCGACGGATGCCTTGCGGTCGGCATCTGCCCAGATTCGCAACGTAGTTGCGGCTCCGGATGTGGTCGGCATCGACATGGCTGCGAGTGCAGCAACGGCGAGTCCGGCCACCACCTTGATGACATGACGTTTCATGTATTTCCCCTTTTGAATGTGAGTGATTCCCAATGAGTGGGTCATCTGAAAGGGTAGCAAGATTCAGGCGGTTCCTGCCCAGCCCTTCACGTTAGAAATAGGTGGTTCTTCGGGGCCAGCATCGTTCGGGGTGAGCGGGTACTGTTTTTGCATGTCCCACGCCCGACCTGCATTGCTCGCAGACCGCATCCCAGTTCGTATCGCCAGCCACCCCTTCGTGCGCGACGCCACGCTGGTCGCCCTTTTCGCACTTCTCACGGGCATAGCCGCCCAGTTCAAGATCCATCTGGGCTTCACTCCGGTCCCGGTTACCGGGCAAACGCTCGCGGTTCTCCTCGCAGGGGCATCGCTGGGGGCTTCACGCGGGGCAGCCAGTCAGGGGTTGTACTGGCTTCTCGGTCTCGTCGGGATGCCGGTGTACGCCGATGGTACGGGCGGTTGGTCGACGGGAACCGGACCCACGATGGGATATCTCGTCGGTTTCATCGTTGCGGCCGGAGTGGTGGGTCGTCTCGCTGAGCATCGTCACGATCGGGCGCTGCTCAGTTCGCTGGCAGCGATGACGCTCGGCTCGCTCGTCATCTACACTTTCGGCGCATCGTGGCTGGCGATTGATCTTGGTATTCCGCTCGCGACAGGCGACCGCAACGCAATAACCCTCGGCGTGACCCCGTTCCTGCTCGGCGACATTATGAAGATGATCGTTGCATCAGCAGCGACGTCCGGCGTCTGGAAGTGGATCAACCGCGCCTAAACACGCGGGTGGTGGCACGCCACGAATTGACCCGCTGACACTTCCCGCAGCTGCGGCTCTTCGGCCGCGCACTTTTCCGTAGCCGCCGGGCATCGCGTGCGGAACCGACAGCCTGATGGCGGGTTCGTCGGCGAGGGAGGCTCGCCCTGAAGAATGGCGCGGCGCCGACCGAGCGTGGGGTCGGGCACCGGCACCGCCGACACCAACGCGTGGGTGTAGTGGTGGGCCGGGGATTTGGCCAGCTTGTCGGGCGTCGAAACCTCGCACACCTTGCCGAGGTACATCACGATGATTCGGTCGCTGATTGCGCGGACAACCGACAAGTCGTGCGAAATGAACAGCAGCGACAGCCCGTAGCGCTTTTTCATGTCTTGGATGATGTTCAGAATCTGGGCCTGGATGCTCACGTCGAGCGACGAGACCGGCTCGTCGCACACCAACACCTGTGGCTCGAGCGACAATGCACGGGCAATGCTGATGCGCTGGCATTGTCCGCCGGAGAACTCGGTCGGCTTTCGGTCACCGACAACTTCAGGATCAAGATT
>JBJOLO010000705.1:0-22812 GCA_046045565.1 Planctomycetota bacterium
CGCCTTGGAGAATTTCCGGTAGTCATCGAGTGCCGCGTAGATATGCGGACCGAAGTAGGAATCGAGTTCCAGCAACGCCGCTTCATCCTGCACGTATTTCAAGTCGGTGCCCGAAGCGAGGTAAATCGGAAGCGAACGGGCGCGGAGGCTGGTAAGCAGTTCGCGGGAGCCCGGCACCATCATCTCGTCCGGCACAACACGCCCCTCGCGCACCGCATTCACGCGGCCCTCCACCTGTGCCCATAGCAGGTCGTGATACTGATGCTTGTAGGCGATCGGCTCCAGCGGTTCGCCGCCGCGGGACTTGATCTCCTCCGCCAACCGCATCATCTGGTAGATCGTCTGCTTGCCGGTAAGCCGCACGACAAAATCTTCCACCACCTCGCGCAGCTGCTCCCGGGTCTCCGACGTGCCCGTCGCCGCGAGGATCTCGACCATCATCGGGATCATCACATCCTGCCAATTGCGGCGCAACAGCGATAACGTGCCGTCGAAATCAAACACCGCGGCACGAAACGGACCGCGGGGAAAATCAGGATTGATGATTTCGATCATCTAGGGAACCTTGCGGTCCGACTTCAGATCAATGCGGTCGGGGAAGCTGTACTTCTTCAGTTCGGGTACCTGCTGATTGGTTGCCGCATCCGAAAGCGGATTGCCAAACAGTTGCACATTCCAGAACGGAGCAAAGTTCTTCTGTCCTTCGCTATCCTTCTTCGCCATCGCGACCAGCGGACTGATGTCCTTGATTTGATTCTTTTGCAGGAACAACCAGCGATAAGGCTGCAGTTCGGCCAGCGGCGAGACGTCGGTGATTTGATTGTAGGCCAGGTCGATCGTGTCGAGATCTTTCAAGCCGGCCATCGGCTTGAGATCGGTTACCTGGTTGCCGCCCAAATACAGCGACCACAGCTTCTTCATGTTGGCGATCGGCCCGATGTCCGTCACCTTGTTCCGTGACAGATACAGCGACCGCATGTTGACCAGCCCGGCCAGCGGCGTCAGGTCGGTGACCTCATTGCCCTCCAGGTTCAGGTACTGCAGGTTGACCAGTCCGGCCAGGGGAGTCAGATCCTTGATCTTGTTGCCTTTGAGCGACAGCGACTGGATGTTCTTGAGGTCCTTCAGCGGGGTCAGGTCGGTGATCTCATTGAAGTCGAGCGCGACTTCAGCGACGCTGCGGCATTTCTCCATTCCCGCCAGGTTGGTGATCTTCTGGCCCTCTTTGCCCTTGTGCTTCACCTGCGAGATGTTCGGCACATCGCCCTCGACGATCGGCTGGTCATTCATGCGCTTCTCGAAGACCTCGCGACGAACGGCCGTTTCCAGAACCTTGTCCGGAAAGATGCTTTGGGCGTTCGCTTGCGAGGCCAGAAGGCAAGCCAGTGAACCAATCGCAACGTGAATCAGTTGAAGTTTCATCTTTGAGCTCCCTTTCATGCGAGCCTGCCGTTTTGCGGTCGCAAGGTCCTGATGGAGGTTGTACTCGGTGCAGATCACTCGATGCAGATCCCAGTTGGGGTACAGGTGGGTCAGGATCGGCCGCCGGGGCATCGATCCGGTGGGAAACATTCGGTTGAAACCGGCGAGGGTTCCCGCCTACGGTTTTCCATAGGTTACTTGCCAACGGAGCGTCAATCTAGTGGGTTCGGTTCCTTGGAACGGGTGCGGGTGCGGCGACCGGATCGGCGTCGGCTGCTGCGGTGGGGCGCGCAAAACGAGCGATGTTGCGGACGCCCGATGGCGACAGCTAGTTCCCATGTTTAGGCGTAGTTATAGTGGGCAGGCATGTCAGCCTCCGCCAAGGTGCTCATTACCGCGTTCGACGCTTACGATCGTTGGACCAGCAACGCCAGTTGGCTGGCCGTCATGGAATTGACGCGCCGACTGCCGACGGTGCCGCGGATTACCACGCGTCGCTATCCCGTGAACTTTCAGGCAGTGCGCGAACGCCTGGCGACCGATCTGGCTGCGAACTACGACTTCGTGCTGCACTTGGGCCAAGCGCCGGGATTGGGTCGCATTCATCTTGAGGCGATCGGCATCAACGTGGGAGGGAACTCGCGACAGCTGCCGGATGAATTCGGAGTACTCGAGCCCGGAGCGCCGGTCGCCTATCGCAGCCAGTTGCCGCTGAACAGTTGGGCCGCGAAACTTCGCGGCGCCGGAATCCCGTGCCAGGTCTCCTACCATGCTGGCACGTTTCTGTGCAACGCGACGATGTTCCTCACCCATCATGAGATCGCCAAACAGGGCCTCAACACCCGCGCCACGTTCGTCCACCTGCCGCTGACCTGCCAGCAGATCACCGCCGAACGCACGGACATCGCATCCCTACCCGTCGAAGTTTCTGCCGCAGCGCTACACATCCTGCTACAAGAAATCGTCAACGCCGATTGAGCCGCGACGCAAAGACTTCTCTTGTAGACTGCAGGAAAACAGACTGCAGGAAAACAGACTGCAGGAAAAGCGCCGGCTCCCGTCTTGAGCCTTGGACTTCTCCCGAACTCGATGCTTGGCCTGTGCAAGGCACGTGATCATTTGCCCGGCTTATTAGCCAGTCCTATAATCGAAAAGGGGCTATGGGGAAGCGAAGGAGAGGCGATAGCAATGGACCGAGAAGAACTTCTGGAGTGGATACGATTGGGGCCAATTCGCATTACCACGAACAGCGGTGATACGGTCGACATTCTCAATCGAGAACTGGTGATGGTTAGTTCGATCGCTGCTGTAGTGCTCGTGCGATGCGAGGATGGAATGTATCGCAACAAGGTATACCCACTCGTCACGATGAGCAAAATCGAGCAACTGGAGCCCGCATCGTAGAGTGGAAATAGCCTTCGCAACGATCGGCCGATTCTCCCCAGCCCCAGTTTGCTCAACTGCTTGACCGACTCGGGCCGATCCATTGCCGCTGGTTTTCCAGCCAACCTTCGACACGCAGCGTGGTTGGAAAATGGGCTGCCATGACGGCGAGCAGGCCCAGGGCGAGTCCCAGTGCGACGGGACTATGTTCGTTCATGAAAACGAACCCTAAAAAGAATGCGGGCCCCTCGAGTACCGCCAATCGTAGGATGTGTGCCACTTGGTGGATGCCAAGTAATCGCGCATCGATCGACTCCGTCTCCGTGCCCTTCGCTGCGGAATCCGTTGCGTGCGATGCTCCGGAATGTTGGTTCGCGAGTGCACTAACTTGAGAGCGTGTAATGAGCGGAACAACGACCGTGGAGAACATGATTCCGCTGACGGCCATGACGATCCCGATCGCCAGCAGCAGGGAAATCCCAGCCTGAGGATTCGCGTTCGCGTTGGGCGCCTGGGGTTGAAACCATCCGATACCAAGAAAAACCGTCACGCCGAAGATCATCGCCAGCGTGATGATCTGAAGCACGCGGACCGTTCCAGAAACGGTTGGTGGCGGAGTCGAATTCATAGCCTGCCCCAATCCTGATTTCTATCGTGTGTCGACAACGCATCCAACAAATCAATCCGCAGCTTACGAGCCCGACTTCAACTGCTCAAGCTTCTTCAGACGCTCTTCCAACGCCTTGTTTTGTTTGCGTACATCGTCGATTTCCTTGCGCAGTCTGACCGACTCTTCCTGCTTTACTCGCAATCGCTCCAGGCCTTGGTCAACCGCTTGAATCATGCGCGGGATCGATTCTTTCGAGCGGTGTTCGAGCAACCAATCGGCGGCTTTGGGCGGCCCGACTTCGACAATCGCGTCGATCACCGCCCGACGTACGTTGCCCCGGTCGCTCGACAGCAGCTTGCGTAGCAGTTCCTGGTACGTGGGATCCTCCGGCTTCAAACGTGCCAAAGCCGTGATGTAATTTGCGCGACGCTCAGCAGGCTGAGGCTTCGACAGCAGTTCCGCCAATTGCTCGACACCCTTCGACGACTTTCGCTCCACCAATCCATCCACCGCGGCGCGTACGATGACATCGTTGTGACTGCTGACCGTCAATGCGGCGAGCAAGTCACTCTCGCAGTGCTCCGCATCGACGCGGCGAAGCGAGCGGATTGCCTCGGCCACCACGGTATACGATCGATCCTCGGCAATCGTCGTGCGCAGTGCCTGCCGAACGTCGTCCTGTGCGAATCCCGCCAGAGCCGCCACTGCATCGCGACGAACATGAGATTTCGCGTCCGCTTTGGCAATCGCCAGCAGCGTCTCACGCACGCGAGGCGAACTCTTCTTGCCAAGCACACTCACTGCCTCCTGACGCACGCCCCAAAAGGAATCCTCCTTCGCTGCCTTGATCAACGCTTCCACCGCATCGTCGTCTTGCAGATGTTCGGCCAATCCTCGCACTGCCTGAGCCCGACAAGCGACGTGGACGTCGTGCGCCAATTGATTGAGCAGCTCCTGCTTGCTCTTTTCGAACTTCAGCGTCTTCAGGATCCAATCCTGGGGATCGAAACAGACGCGGGACGGTTTCTCGTCGAGCACGAAATGAAAGGTCTCGTCGGCTTTCGAAACCTGCACGCGACGCGTTGCCGTCGAGGTGCCGGTTGCCAATTCGATGTCGACGCTGGTGCGGAAGAGCGGTGTGACTTCATCGACCTTTTGCACCTGCTTCACGTTGACGGTCGCGGTCTTGGTCGCATCATCCCATTGCCAGGAAACGACGAAATCGGGATGACCGCCCCGATAGAGCCACTGATCGAAAAACCAATTGATTCCCACCCCGGTCGATTCTTCGATGGCGATCCGAAAATCGGCCGTTTCCACGTTGCGGTGTTGATTCACCGATACATAGCGCTGGATCGCCCGCCAGAACAGCTCGTCGCCCAGTTCCTTTCGCAGCATGTGCAGCACGCGAGATCCCTTGGGATAGGAATGCCGGTCGAACATGTTTTCAGGGGAGTTGTAGCGAGCGTTGACGATCGAACGGCGCACGCTGCGGTCCTCATCCAGATAGGCGTTCGCCTCGCCGCGTCGCTGCCACGTCGCTTCGTCCAACCCCTCGTCGTGCTCCGTCCATAACGACGCGAAGTAGGTGGCGAAACTCTCGTTCAGCCAGAGTTCGCTCCAGTCCTTGCACGTGACCAAATCGCCCCACCATTGATGGGCCAGCTCGTGCGCGACCAGTCCGTCGCTGTTATCGTCGAGATGCGCCCGCTCATCGTGCAGTGTGTTCAGGTTCAGCGTGGTGGCGGTGGTGTGTTCCATCCCGCCCCAGCCATACTCATCCACGCAAATCTGTGCGTATTTCACCCACGGATAGCGATATCCGATACGCTCGGACAAGTACTTCATCATCCGCGGCGTTTTTTCGAACGAGCGAGGCGCATCAGCCAGGCGACCTCGCGGCACATACGAGTTGACCGGGATACCGTCCCAGCTCTGCTCGTATGCCTCGAAGTCTCCCACCACGATTGACAGGAGATACGGCGTGTGCGAAAGCTCTTGAGCCCAATGCCATGTTTGCGTGCCATCGCCGTTCGGCTTGCGTCCTTTGAGCAAGCCGTTGGACAGCACAAAGTATTTCTCTTCCGCCGTGACATGCGTTTCGCTCGTCAAGCGATCTCCCGGCAGATCGAGGCAGGGATACCAGAACCGGGCGTATTCCGGTTCACTTTGCGTCCACACCATGCGCGGCTGATCGGGCTCATCGGCGTCCGGCACGACGAAATGCGCGCCACGCTCCGGTTTGCTGACGTGGTAGTCGATCGCGAGCGACAATGTTTCGCCCGCGGCATAGTCGCGATCAAACGCGACGCGCAATGTGTAACCCTCGACTTCGTATTTCAACTCGACGGGCTTCGCCGCCGGTTCGCCCGTCGTAACGGTGACGCGATCGATTCGCATGTCACCCGCATCGAGCGTCAGCGAACGAATGGGTCGGAACGGCACCATGCGGTGCGTGACGCGTCCCGAAAATTCCTGCCGTTCCAAATCGAAGCGAAGGTCGAGCCGCACGTGCTGTTGGTCCACCAAACGTGTTCGCAGCGATCGCGGGTCGCTGGTGAACGGTCCGCGACGATCCTGAGCACGACAGTCTTTTGTCGCCGTGCAAATCAGACCGACAAGCGCCAGACCGAAGACGACGAAGCGCGAGGCCTGCGAACGCATCGGCCTCGTGCAGTCAAAGAAGCGGTTAGAAGTCGAGCAACATCGAGCTTGCATGGGGGACCGAACTCCGGAAAACGACGGGCCGCGAAACCGGCGCAACACGCAACAGCGTGTGTGTCCGTACGGGATAAGTGCAGAGTAATTCGCTGCCAACTAGAAGGGAAGTGCCAATAACCGGGCGAGCAACGATGCCACGGGCGTCGGCATCGGTGGCCCGAGAACGGACGGCTGCGTTGGGACTGCCTCTCGACTCCCGTGTTATTTGCGTCGCGGGTCGTTCTTGCCTTAGACGAGCCGTAAGCCGCGGGGCAGCGACTCGCCGAACGCCCGGCCTTGTTCTTCGATGTCCAAGGTGCCGGCCGTTTCGATGAGTTCCATAAAATGCGGCGGTGTTTCGGGGCAGGCTCTCAGCCATGCGACTACCTGCTGCCTCAAGCCATCAGGCAGATCGCGATAGCGATCGTCGGTGCGGCGAGCGAGCAACAGCATGGCGAAGGCGGCTTGCGGGTCGGGCGGTGACGCGAGCAGACTCTCGATCCAGCGCGATACGACTTCGGTCGGAACGATGGCATTGAGCGGCCCGTAGATCGGCGCGCGGGCACCGATACGGCCCAGTGTCCATAGCATCGCCCCGCGGGAAGCTTCGAGTTTGCGTTTGGGGAGCAGATCGACGAGCATTTTGCCGAGTTCGTTTTTTACGCCGAGCGGTAGCAGTTCGAGCGAACCCAGCAGGCGCCACACTTCGTTCGCTTCATGCGGACTGAAGATCGTTTCGCCGCGATCTTTGCCGCCATGGTAGCGGCGATGCAGCGCGCGAACGGAACCGAGCAGCGGCTCGGCAATCGCCCGTTGCTGGCCTGACGACAGTCCGCCCGCGATGCGCCGCCAGAGAATCAGCGATTCCGTGCGACAGACGGGGGACGGGTGCACCAGCTTGCCCTGTAGCAGTCGCCATGTCTCGGAGACCCGCCAATCGTCCACGGCAATACCGTATCCCGGTCGCAGGGAGTACCCGAGCACATTCAGCCATCGGGCTTCGTGTACTGCCGAGCGCCGGCGACCATCCGCCAGCTCGATCAGCTCCGCCCAAATCCGTCGCAAGAGCGACGGCGGCCAGTCCTCGCGCGCGAGTCCACAGGCGGCGGCAAGATCTTTCATCAGTCCTTCGGCCGCCTGCTGTGGCGGGTCGCCGAAGACACCGAGGAGCACTCCGCGCACATCGTCCCATACCGATTCGTCCCAGATCCCTTGACGCTCCGCCACCGTTTCCTGTGCCGTGATATCGGTTTGGGTTGCGGAACGGATGTCGAAGTCGAGCCGCCATTCCCGTTCGGCGCCGACCTCGCGACAGAACAGTTCGAGCGTGCCGATTTCGGAGAGCTTTGCGTGGATGCGCACCACGACGCGGTCGCTGTCGCTGCGGCGACGCGTGCGGAGCGCAGTGCGAATCGGGGGCAACGACTTGATTTGCACCGGATCGAATGCAATCCGCTCGCCCGGCGCATCGGTCAAACGAACCGAGGACACGTAAAGCGGAAACTCCACCGGCTGCGAGAGCTGCAACTCGAACTGGCAATTCGCAATTTCCATATCGCTGCCGGGTTCCGCGTTACCGGGAACAACGCACAGCAACGTTTCCGACGCGGATGGCGACGAACCTTCAGCGGATGGTTGCGTTTCGAAACCGATGTAATACGATCGCGCGAGGCTTGCGGCGATGCGTACGCCCGCACCGCGGCGCACCATACCGTAATACGCGGCGCCCCGCGCGACTGCCAAATCGAGTCGATCGTTCTCGAGCACCGTGGGGGACCATCGCCTGGCGTCGGTCGAGAACCAGTTGGCCAGCGTATCGATCAACCGTTGGCGGATCACGGGCGATTCGAAGACGCCGCCGTTGAAGAGCAGGATATCGGGTCGGGCCGGGTCATGGTCGGCCGTCGCGGGCAGGTCCTCGAGCGCCACATTGCGATGAGCGGTAAGGAAAGCGGCCAGGTGTCGGGTAATCGCCGGATCGGCGGCGTACGGAAGCCCGAACTCCTGGAAGCCCGATTGTCGCGCGATCGGTCGCGATTCGAGTGATGTCAAGGGAAAGAAACCGTCGATCAGCAGCGCGTGGACCTCGGCTCGGGTGACTTCCAACTGCATGCCGCCGCCGATCAGCTTCGAACCGGTGGCGGGCAAGTGCAGCGTGACCTGCTCGGGAGGATGCTCGCCGAGCAGTTCTTCTTTGATGCGGCGGCAACTGCGCAAGAGCAGGTCCCAGTGGCGCGGGCTGAGCGAACCGCCGAGTCGCGATTCCAGGTGCTTGGCAAGCGCGAGATCGAGATTGTCGCCGCCGAGCACAAGGTGCTCACCGACTGCGACGCGATGGAATTGCACGCGGCCTTGTTCGCCGCACCGCACGCGAATCAGCGTGAAGTCCGACGTTCCGCCGCCGATGTCGCAAACCAGGATCTTTTGCCCCGCTTCCACGCGTTCCTGCCAGTGCTCCGCATGCTTGTGGATCCAGGCGTAAAACGCGGCTTGCGGCTCTTCGATCAGGACGACGCGAGGCAGGCCGGCGCGAGCCGCTGCTTCGATCGTCAATTCACGCGCTACCTCATCGAACGAAGCGGGCAACGTCAGCACCACGTCCTGACTGGCGAGCGGCTCTTGCGGATGCGCCGTATCCCAGGCCTCGCGAATGTGTCGCAAGTAGCGGGCACTGGCCTCGACCGGCGAGAGACGATCAACATCCTCGGCCGCGTGCCACGGCAGAATATCGCCGCGACGATCCACGCCAGGGTGGCAAAGCCAGGACTTGGCCGAGACCACTTGGCGACCGGCCAACTGCGCCCCGAAGTCGCGAGCGTACCGACCGACCGCGTAATTGCGCCGCTCGCGATGCCAAGGCAATCGCAAGGCCCCCGCCGCAATCTCGGCTTCGGGAGGCTGATAGTGGAACGACGGCAGGATCTCGTGCGATTCGATTTGGCCCGGCGCCACAATCTGCGGGATGCCGAAGATCTTCACGTCCCATGCCGACTCCGTGGTATCCACGTACGCCGTGGCGGAGTTGGTCGTGCCCAAATCAATGCCGACCACGTAACGGCTTGGAAGTGGACCGCGATCGATATCGGCAGCGTCAGCGTCAGGCATCTTGCTCGGGACGGACATTGAATTCCAGTTTCCAGCGACGATCGTCTTGCGTCGAGACACACCACAGTTCGAAGATGCCTAACTCGGTGATCTTCGACTGAAATTTTACGGGCAGGTAAGCGTCGGCCCCGTCTGCTTCGGCCCCGTTTGCGTCGGCCTTGTTGGTGTCGGCCGACAGGGTGGCCTCAAGCGAGTCGGTTTCAGCGAGTTCCTCATCGGTCCACGATGCGAGCAGGTCGCCGGGCCGGTCGGTTTGCCGAGCCGCACTACTGAAAAAGCGAAACTGAGCGGCCTCGCCGACCACCAGTCCGATCGGTGCGGACGGAACATTGCAGGAAGTGCCCTCTTCCATGCCGAACGGCACGACGCAGAGAGCACGGAGCGGTCGCGGTGCGCCCGGGATTGCCAGCCCCGACGTTTCGATGCCGACATAATACGATCGAGCGGTACCGCCACGAATGCGGACGCCGCCGTGCTGCTTGGCCCATCCGTAATACGCGGCGCCGCGCGCCACGGCGAAATCCAGATCCGCATTGCCGGCCAATTCACGCGGCGAGCCGGCACCGGACCAACTGCCGATCACCTCCAGCAACCGCTCACGCAGCATCGTCGCTTTGAAAACGCCTCCATTGAACAACACATGCGTGACGGGCATCCGCCCCTCGCTCGTGTTCGCTTGCACGAACGCCGCGACGTGCCGCGTGATGCCGACATCCGCGGCGTAGGGCAAACCAACCTCTTGGAATCCCGAACTGCGTCGTCGAGCGGGTCGATCGGTCAAAGTGCATTGCGGGAAAAACCCGTTCCGCAGCAAGTCGACGACCTGCTGTCGATCGACTTCCAGGCTGACGGTACCACCGATCAACTTGCTGCCGCGGCCCAGCACCGAAATGGTATGGGTCGGTGTGCCGCCTTCGGCAAGTAGTGTTTCCTTCGCTTGGCGACAGGCGTGCCACAGTGATACCGATTGCCATGCGTTCAGCTGCACGCCCTTCGCCGCAAAGAGTTCCGCTACGCGATGGGCAAGCGCGAGGTCCATGTTGTCGCCGCCGACTAACAAGTGCTCGCCGACCGCGATGCGCTGGAGCGTCAGCTCACCTTGCTCTTCGGCCACGCCGACCATGGTGAGATCGGTGGTGCCGCCGCCGACGTCGCAGACCAGGAGCGTATCGCCGACGCGAAGCATCTGCCGCCAACGATCACCCGTGCTTACGAGCCACGCATAGACGGCGGCCTGCGGTTCCTCGAGCAAGACGAATTGCTCGGGTAGTCCTGCGGCGAGCGCCGCTTCGCGAGTCAACTCGCGCGCCGCCGCATCGAAGGAAGCAGGCACGGTGACGACAACCAACTGATCGCGTAGAGGCGTGTCAGGAAACGCGCGATCCCACGCCGCTACCAGGTGCTCGAGATAACGCTGCGACGCGAGCACGGGTGAGACCCGCGCGATGTCGCTCGATTCCGACTCCAGTCCAGGAACCCAGGGCAGGATCGGTTGGCGTCGATCGACTTTCGAGTGGCACAGCCACGATTTCGCGCCGCCGACGGTACGCTCCGGCGCCGCCGCGGCACTGACGCGAGCCAGTTCGCCGACCGCGAACCGGCTGCCTGTCTGCCAAGGCAAATCAAACGCGCCCCCTGCCAACTCGTGGCTCGCCGGCAAATACATGTACGACGGCAGCTGCGGCCGCTCGTCGACCGTCCCCGTCGCTACCAACTGAGGAATCGGCAGCAAATGCACTTCCGGTTGCTTGCCGCCCAATTCACAGTAGGCAACGACACTGTTCGTCGTGCCTAGATCGATTCCAATGACAAATCGCGACGCCACGCAGCGTTACCTCCCAACCGCACGCTTCACTCAAGACAGAACAAGACGCGAGAAAAATCTCGCCTACGAGACCTCCACCTCAACCGCCGCCACGACCTCGGCCGCTTCCCGGCTGCCCGCCCACGTCGGCAATTGGCAATGACCGATTTTCCAGCCGTGATGCACCACCGATCCGCGAAAGGGGCCATCGCCGGAAACATTCCCCGTAAGCCGATAGACGCCCGGATCATACCCCTTCGCCACATCGACCGGAGTTCCCTCCGGTTCCGACCGGATCGGTTGAATGGCGAACGACTGGTCGAGCACCTTGCGGCAGTTTCGCAACACATCGCGAGCAGCCGCTCCCACCTGCGCATCGGAATAACCGTCGAGCGACTCCTGAACCAAATCGATCAGCCGTGCCTCGCGCTGAAGTGTTGCCAGCAACGTGACCGCATCGCTACGCGAAGGTCGTGCCGGTTCGGGCTTCGATGATGACGGCTTAATTGTCTTTGCGGAGCCCGGGGTGGTGGCCGACTCGGACGGGGCCGCGAGTCTGGCAGGCTCACCACGCAGAACCGCATCGATCTGGTCCGCCCCGGTACCGCCGCCGAGCACCCGGAAAAATGCCTTTACCGCTACCACGAATCGACCCATGTTTGACCGCCCGCTCTGCGCTGTGGTGTTGAAACTGTCGCTGCCTGCCCCTGCCGAACTTCCCTGCCGAACTCCCCTGCCGAACTCCCCTGCCAAAGTGTCCTGGCAAGGTTTTCTAGCGAACTGATTGTCCTTCGGAGATCCCCATCGGCAAAGTGGGGGAGGAACTCCAAGATGAGTCGCTTCCGGATCGGTCGCCCTACGGCGGCGGGAGCCTGCGACCTGTTGAAGCGATTCATCGGTCATGTTGCACAAAGGCGACAACGACGCTGACAAGCGGCAACAACCAGGGTGATGGCGGCGGAGCCGGGCAGGCGGCCGCCCGATGAATCGCGGTTGTTTCGCCGGTGGCCGGATATGCCCGGTGTTCGGGTGGGACAGCTTACTCCGTCGAATCGGCCGTTCGGATTTGCAGGCTATATCGATCTTGGTCGGGATCTGTGCGACGCAGGCGGGGGTTCTGATCAAGCCTCGACCCGAAAAGTGGTGATCGGCAAAATATTTGCCCTAGGTGTTGGACACCGATAGGATGAATCGTTGCGTCGCACGGCACGGTTCCTGCATGGGATGGAGTCCTCAAGGGTAGAAGGTCTGATTTCGGGCTCCGTCACCAAGAGGTCCAGAATCTAATGAAGAAATCGCCGCGGGCATGGTCGAAGTTTCGTCGCCTCTGGAAAACGTCAAATAGCTCTAAGTCATCGCAGAGGAAGGCTTTGCGGTTTGAGTCGCTCGAGCAGCGGCTTGCGTTGACCTTGTCGCCTACCGACCATATTCACCCGTATCTGTCGATTTTTATCGATGGGCAGCAGGTCCCGATCCCTGCCAACATCGGCTTGACGACGAATTCCGCGGCCAATCCCCATACGCACGACGCGACCGGGAAACTCCACATCGGCGAAGAGGGGGTGCCTGCCGGCATCGGCACCGAGACACGCTTGGTGACCCTCAAGGACTTTTTCGACGTCTGGCGGACAACGAATGTCGGTCAACCGACAAATAACCCGAACGCATTCTTTGATTCGACCCATCTGCTGGATAAGACAGCGGACGCGACACATGCCGTGCGCATGTACGTCAACGGAGTAGTAAACAACCAGTACGAAAACTACGTCCCGCAAGAAGCCGATAAGATCGTTCTAAGTTATGAGTCGGTCGTGACTTCGGGGACTCCGCTCTTCACCCCGATCCCCACTCAGAGTCTGCTTGGCGGGTCGCCGTTGTTTGTGTCGCTCGATGGCTTTGACACCGAAGGCAATGACCTCACTTACTCGGTGGTCAGCAGCAATCCGGGCTTGGTCAATGCCAGCGTCATCAGCGGTAGTCAGAGCTTGCGGATGTCGATCCAGCAGGTGCACTCCGATTCGACCGTGGAAAATTTCGGCGACATGGTCTTTTATCTGTTCCAGGATGTCGCCCCGCGGCCCACGAACCGGCTGGCTCAATTGGCCAGCAGCGGATTCTACGACGGCGTGATCTTCCACCGCGTGATCGACAACTTTGTGATCCAGGGTGGCGATCCAACCGGTACCGGTTCGGGCGGTTCACCTCTGGGCAATTTTGATGATCAATTTAACGTCGACCTGCAGCATAATCGCACAGGCCTGTTGTCCTTCGCCAAGTCGACCGACGACACGAATAACGCGCAATTTTTCGTCACCGAGAATTCGCAGCGGCACTTGGACGCCAACCATTCCGTCTCGGGCGTCCTGACCGATGGTGAAAACGTCCGTGAACGGATCAGCAACGTTGCTGTTAACTCGAGTAATCGCCCGATCGAAAATGTGGTGATCAGCGATGCATCGGTGTTCGTCGACAAAGAAAACGGTGTGATCAAATTGAAGGCCGCCGAGGGTGCTTCGGGGCAAGCCAATATCACCGTGACGGTGACCGACTCGACCGGCAAGTCATTCCAACGTACGTTCCAGGTGAACGTGACTCCCGACACGATCAACATGGGGCCGTTCCTGAACGATATCGCTCCCGTAAGCACCACCGTCGGGCAGGCGGTCACCTTCCAGTTGACTTCGCAAGATGCGGAAAACAATCCGGTCAGCTACTCGGCAAGTTCCACAAACTCATCGGCTGTGGTTTCGGTAAGTCCCACGGGATTGGTAAGTGTGACCCCGCCCGCGGGTTTTATCGGCACGCTGCCCGTCACCGTGGCCGTCGGTTCGGCTCCGGGAGCTCCGAACGACACGGGCGATCCGCTGGACAAGCAATTGGTCAATATCATTGTGGCTCCGAACCCCACGAACACTCCGGACTTGGCCGCGGTGTCCGACTCGGGAAGCAGCAACACCGATAACCGCACGAACATCAAGAACGGGTTGCAGTTCATCATCGGCGGCGTAGCGAACGGCGCCACGGTCGAAGTGCTAAGAGGCGAAACCGTTCTGGGCACCGCAGTGGCCGGATCATCGGGATCCGTTACGGTCACCACCAACGTCGCGCTCACGGAAGGTTCCCATGTCATCACGGCCGTGCAAACGGTGTCCGGAAACACGAGCAGTGTCTCAAGCGGATTGACGGTGATCGTCGATTCGATCGCGCCCATTTTCAACAGCGTCGGGCCGACGCAGGCAACGGTGGGCGAACTGCTCACCTACGATGCAAACACCAATGAGACGACATCGTTCGGTCTAACCAATGCACCGGCGAATGTCGGCATCGTTGCCGCCACGGGGGTGATGACTTGGACACCGACGAGCAGCCAAGTAGGTCAACAGGTCTTCGGGATTGTCGCTACTGATCTTGCCGGCAATTCGACCACGCAGACGCAGAATATCTCCGTTGGCGACGTGAAGCCGCTGCAATTCCGGTTGGAGATCACGGACACCAACGGCAACGAGTTTGTCGGTCCCATCGCGGTTGGCACCGTCTTCGATGTGCGGATGTATGCACAGGACCGTCGAACCACTCCGAACGTCGACTTGGGTATTTTCTCGGCCTACATGGACATCACCTACGATGCGACGAAGGCAGTTCGCACCTCCACGGCGCTCGTCCATGCACCGGCCTATCCTGTCGCCCCGTCGCCGTTGCCCGAGACGAATACTCCCGGATTGGTTGATGAATTTGGCGGGACGTCCGGGAGCCTCGCGCCTTTAGGCGATTCCGAGTTTCTGGTTGGTTCAGCACGCTTCTCTGCGACCGCCGGTGGTACGCTCGTGTTTGCGAGCAATCCGGCCGACGATGTCGCCCAGCATGGCGTGCTGGTGTACGGAGTCGGCACGGTCTTTCCGACCGATCAAATCGAATACGGCACGGCTTCGATCCAGATCCAGTCGTCCATCGGTGCCAATCCCGATGTCTTCACCGTCGGCGAAGACTCCAACAATAACGTTCTGAATGTGCTGGCAAACGATAAGGCCGGGTCGAATGGCACGTTGGAAATCACCGCCGTCTCCAGCCCGACCCAAGGTCACCAGATTCAAATCGCTCCCGACGGCAAGAATATCATTTACACCCCGGCGCCCAATTTCAGCGGCAGCGATTTCTTCACCTACACCGTAAAAGAGGGAAATGACACCACCACGGCGAAAGTCGAGGTGAAGGTCCTGAACATTAACGACGCGCCGGTCGCCAATAACGATAGCTTCACCGTCGATGAAGACTCGACGAATCAGGTGCTCGATGTACTTGCGAACGACACCGACGTTGATGCGGGAGACAGCCTGCGAGTGACGCTGTTCACGAATCCGGACAAAGGCGGCACGGTGACGCTCGGTAAGGACGGCAAGACGTTGAACTACAGTCCCGCCGCCGATTTCAGCGGCACCGAAACGTTCAACTACACCGTATCCGATAAGTCCAACGCAACGTCAGTCGCTACGGTGACGGTCAACGTCGTCCCGAGAAATGATCCGCCCGTCACGGTCAGCGACAAGGCTACTGTGGCAGAGGACAGCACCGACAACGTGATTCAAGTCCTGCTGAACGACAGCGATCCGGAAAACAATCCATTGGTGATTTCCGGGGTCGGAACGTCGAAAAATGCCCAGATCACGATCTCGGCTGACAAGCAGACGTTGCTTTACACACCGAATCCAAACTTTGCCGGAACCGATTCGTTTATCTACACCGCAAGCGACGGCACGAAGACTTCCACCGGGACCGTCACGGTTACGGTTGTGAACAGCAATGACCCGCCCACGGCCGTCAACGATAAGTTTGTGGTGCGAAAGAATGCTGCCGAGCAATCGCTGAAAGTCATGCAAAACGACAGCGATGCACCCGATTCGGGCGAAACGTTGACCGTCGTCTCGGTAACCACGGGTTCCGCCGGTGGAAAGCTCGCCATCAGCAGCGACAAGCTCAGCGTGTTGTACCAACCCGTTGCTGAATATCTCGGCGAAGAGACATTCGACTACACAATCGACGATGGCAACGGCGGTACGGCGACCGCAAAAGTAACGATTAACGTCGTTGACTATATTCCCAGCACGATCAGCGGCAAAGTGTTCGTTGATCGCAATAACGACGGCATCGCCCAAGCAAACGAAGCTCCGATCAGCGGCGTAAAGATCACGCTCGTCGGTACCGACAGCATCTCGAATAATCCGGTTCAACGCGAGACGACGACCGACGAAGCGGGTCACTACGAGTTCGCGATGTTGGCTCCGGGAACGTACACCATCGAAGAAACGCAGCCGGCACTGATTAACGACGGCAAAGAGACGGCCGGTTCCGCCGGTGGTACGGTCATCGCCAACGATAAGATTCAGCTCACGATCGCGGAAAATACCACCGCCACCGACAACTCGTTCGGCGAGCGTGGTCGACCGGCACGCTTCCTGTCGCTGAACGACTTCACCGCCCGAATCACGACCAGCCTGTTTGCGGCCAGTGCGGTGAAAAACGATCCGTCGCAAACGCTTTGGACAAGTAACTCGCCGGTGTCGGACGACCTGACCGTCACAGCAATTACGCCCGGCCCAGTCGGTTACGATGTCCATGCCATGCAAGGCGGTGGATCGAACAGCGTGCCCGTCATTGCCACGATTCCACTGAACGATCCGCGCGTACGCGTGCTTGCGTACGATACGAGCTCCAAGCTGTTCGGACTTTATGGCAATCCGCAGAGTTTCAACTTCCAGCCGGTGACACCGACAAACAATACGCCGAACGGGGAAGGGGAGAGCCGCATGGCGAACCCCGCATGGTTTGCGGCCGCCGCAGCACCGGCAACGTTCGTCGCCAATGTCCAAGCGATGCCGCCCGCCGACGCGATCATGTCCGTGCCGGACGATGCATCCCAAGACGGTGTGATCCCGGTCTCGATGGTCAGCATCCCATCGGCTTCGACCCCGGTCGATACCAACATGGTCGATGACTCGATGAGCCTGATGCCGAACATCATCGACGCTGCATTCGCCGCAAACGATGGAGAGATGGGAACCGCAAACAGCGATGAAGAATCTGCTCTGTCGGACCTCGAAGCGGACCATCAGCATGAACATGCGGTCGATGAATTCTTCGCAAGCTGGTAAAGCCTGATCGAATCCGCCTCGGCCGCGACACTCGTCGCGGCCGATCGCGTTTTGGGGCGTCTCCTCCCTGTTGCATTCGCGCATCGCGGATGCCAGACTCATCGGGCCCATCGGAGGCGAAACAAAACCTACTCCAGGTCGTTCGAGTCAGACCTGCGAGCCGCCTCCCGCTGGTTTCACCTTCCGGAGGCCGTCATGGCAACAGTCAGTTCCCGTCGATTCTTGCGGCATCGCCTGCGTTGCGCAGTCGTCTTGTTCCTTTCCGTTTCGCTCTGCTTGATGGCAGCTCAGGCACGTGCCGCTGAGGATCCACCTAAGGGAGAAGTCACCAAGTACACCTTCGAGAACAGCAAGGTCTTCCCGGGAACGGTTCGCGACTACTGGGTGTATGTGCCCAAGCAATACGATCCCGCCAAGCCTGCGTGCGTGTACGTAAATCAGGATGGCATTCAGTACAACGCGCCGGCAGTGTTCGATCGTCTGATCCACGAGAAGGCGATGCCGGTGGTCATCGGCGTGTTTGTGATGCACGGTCGCGTCAAAGCACTCTCGGATAAAGCACTCGACCGCTTCAACCGCAGCTACGAGTACGACGGACTTGGGGACAACTACGCAAAGTTTCTGTTGGAAGAGCTTTTGCCCGAGGTGGAAAAGAAAACCACTTCCGATGGACGTGCGATCAAGCTCTCCAAGGATGGCAATGACCGGTGTATCGCTGGCGCGAGCAGCGGTGCGATCTGCGCATTCACGGCTGCTTGGGAGCGACCCGATGCGTTCCGACGCGTGTTCAGCACGATCGGTACCTATGTCGGACTGCGTGGTGGAAACAACTACCCGACGCTCGTCCGAAAATTGGAACCGAAGCCGATCCGGATTTTCCTGCAAGATGGCAGTACCGATCTCAACATCTACGGCGGCGATTGGTGGATGGCTAATCAAGAAATGGAGCGTTCACTGACCTTCGCGGGCTATGAAGTTACGCACGTTTGGGGCGAGGGCGGTCACAACGGCGAGCAGGCCACGATGATCTTCCCCGACGCCATGCGCTGGATCTGGAAAGACTATCCCGCACCGGTGAAAGCCGGACTCGGTTCGCCGCAGCTGCGCGAAATCCTGATACCCGGCGAGGACTGGAAGCTGGTTGCTGAAGGATATCGATTCACCGAAGGACCCGCCGTCAATGCCAAGGGAGAACTGTTCTTTAATGACGTTCCTGAAAGCAAGACCTACCGGGTCGGACTTGATGGAAAAATCACGACCTTCCTGAGCGACTCGAAGAAAGGTGACGGTCAGGCCTTTGCTCCCGATGGCCGGTTGATCGCTGTCGCGGGAGCCAGCGAACAGATTGTCGCTTATCAGCCCGACGGTGCCCCTCAAGTCGTCGCCGACGGATTTCGCGGCAACGATTTAGTGGTCCGCCATGACGGCGGCATCTATGTCACCAATCCCGGATGGAATGGCACCGACCCCAGCAAGGTCTGGTACATCAGTCCGCAGGGAGAAAAGAAAGTCGTTGATACGGGACTGAAGTTCTCCAACGGCATCACGCTCTCGCCCGACCAGTCGCTGCTGTACGTGGCCGACAGCCGCAGCCACTGGGTCTATAGCTACCAGGTGCAACCCGACGGGTCGCTCGCGCATAAGCAGCGGTACTATCATTTGCACGTTCCCGACACGGCCGACGACAGTGGTGCCGACGGCCTCCGCACCGACCTTGACGGTCGCTTGTACGTGGCCACGCGGATGGGGATCCAAGTCTGTGATCAAGCAGGACGCGTCAATTGCATCATCCCCACACCGAACGGCCGCGTCGCCAACCTGAACTTCGGTGGTGCTGATTTCGATATCCTGTACGCCGCCTGCGGCGATCGGATCTACCAGCGGAAGGTCAAGGTGAAAGGCGCGCGGGCCTACCAGGAGCCGGTCAAACCGGCTGCACCGCGACTCTAACAGGGCTGTTCGTGGATCGGGGAAGATTTTTAACCACCGAGGTCACGAAGAGCACGAAGGGCAGACGAGGTTTCGGATTCGGAAGAGCGATTGGCTCGGGGATTGCCTTGGCCGAAGGCCTTGATCATCGTAGCCCGGGGTTCATTCAAAAACCAACCGGCCGAACTTTTGGATTTCGTGAAAACTGCGATCGGTCGCCGACCAGCTCCATGCAGCGGTCGGCGATTCGTCGTAATCCATCCGATAGAAGTTTGCCCGCCACTGCACGCCTGCTTTGGGCGGCACTGCCCGTAACGCGTTCAGCGTTTCATACGGAACAAACACCTCGGCAGTCCAGCCCTTGATCGCGGCCCCCGACTTCTGTTCGCCGCCTTGCACCGAGACCATCTTTTTAATCTTTCGCTCGTCCTTGTAATTCCACGGCAGCCACCTTAAGAAATCGCCGCCGCCTCCCGACGCGTTGGGACAGAGGATCGGCAGTTCATACCCGAGCGGCGAAATCTCGTACTCAAAATAAATCGGTTGCGACTCGTCAGTCCAGAGAAAAAACTCGTAAACATCTTCCATCCACAGCGTCGAAAAATCGCTGGTGAACGTCGCAGTCAGCTTGCGATCGTCACACTGCATGAGTACGTACAGGCCGCGATCGGAGTACAGCAGTTTGAAACGCGTGTCGAGTGCCGGTTGATCGGGCGATCGCTTGCCGCGGCGGGGCATCGATGTCCATTCCGCGGCTTTCCAAGCTGCTGCCGAACCGTCGCCCGTAAGCTCAAAGTCCTCGGTGCGCCGCACGCGTACGGTTGGCGGACCGCTCTTGCTCTCCGCTCCGCCTGCCGCGGGAGCCTTCGTTGATGTGGTGCTGCTTCGCTCACCGCTCAGCACCCGCTCGGCGTTCTTGTAATAAACCTCGGCCAGCACTTCGTCGGGCAGAAAAATGCCGTAGATCATCCAGAAGCCCTGCAAATGGTGGCTCGCTGCACAGTCGAAATACTCGTCGTCCGTTTCCAGGAAGCGGTAGTAAATCCGGAACGCGTCGCGTCGGGGTGTGGTGTCGGTGCCGAACAGAATACGGTCGTGATATTTCAAGAAAAACTTGCGAGCCGTGTATGGCTGACGCCCGAGTTCGGAAATCCGCGCGTCGAGATCGACGTACAAGTTGGGGCACCGGTCGAGCCAGGCACCGACTGTGGCGAGATCTTCGACGTTGTTGCCGAAATGCGCGCCGATGAACGTCGTATTCGGATGCCGCTCGACGACGCGAATGTATTGCGCCAGCAATTCCTCACGCTGGGGGAACTGCTCGCCGTAAAACAACCAGTTCGGATGCTCGTTCAGTTCATGCCACCGCTCGTTGTAGCGATCGAGCGGAGTGAAAAACGCGGCCGGATCGGCCGTGTGAATCATCACCGGTTTTTTGTATTTCGCACACAGCTCGAAGATCGGCGATAGTTTCGGATCGTCCACCGGCATCAATTGGCCATTCTTGTAGCGATACGACAGTCCCAGCGACTTGTGGAATTTCAGTCCTTTCGCGCCGGCTTGAAAACTTGCTTCCAGTCGATCCGTCTCGCGTTTGGTCCATCCCTCGTCATCGATGTTGGAGAAGTCGAGCAAAGCGAAGGTCAGGAAACGGCCCGGATGCGCCTCGTCGAGCGCCGCCACCGTCTCCTTTAAACGATCGCCCCACCCGCCATCCAGATTCACCACGGTCCGAACCCCAGCCTCGTTCATCTCTGTCAAATATCCGGCCACCCGCTCCGGCGTCAGCGTCTGTTTGCCTCCGCCGAGATGATTATGCACGTCAATCGCCGCGTATTTCGGCTTGTCGATCTTTGTTTCCGGCACCACCAACATCGATCGAGGCGCCCAATCCTTGAGCTTGAGTTGACGAATGTCCTCCTGCGCCCTCGACCCAGTTGCAGGTAGGCCGCAAACGAGAAGAGCGAAGGTCATCCGCAAGGTCAGCCAGGAAAAGGGGCGAGCGGTAAAAGAAAAAATCGCACGATGCGGAAAGGTCATAAAAATGCTCCAGCAACGAATCGCGAAATGGTGCACGGAAAATCGGTGTGCTGTATTGAGAGGAATAAAGTTCAGAGAAAGACGGGATTTAGATTACCACGAAGGACACGAAGAGCACGAAGGGAATACGAGAGGATTTTTTTAAATGGGTTTGAACGAGATCGGGAATGCAGGCTGGGGTGGATGCGGGGTGAGTCAGATTGAATTGCAAATGGAGCGTGCGGGAACGTCGACGCTAACCTTTGATCGTCCTCTTTTTTTCATTATTTCATTCTCTCTTCCTTCGTGGTCTCGGTGCTCTTCGTGGTTCGCTCTTCTTTGCCTGCAAATGCAAGAACGCCATCGTCGTCCTCAGCCTGTCTGTTTGGTGCCATCAGGCGAATCGTGTGGTGGCAGATGGTCGGGTGGATTGAAGTGTGACCAGACGAAGAAGAACAGTGCGCCGGATACGATCACGCCGCAACTGGCTGCGATGATCAGCGGTTTGGCCATGGCGAATACAAAGATCCAGCCACAGAGGGCGAGAAGACATGGGAGTGGAAAGCACCACATGCGGAACGGGAATGTCTCCGGTGGTAACTGGCGGCGGAGCAGCATGAGCCCGATGATTTGTCCGACGAACTGCACCAGGATCCGCACGCCTACAGCGGCCGTGATCACGTCCTCCAGTTCGAAGAAACAGAACACAGCCGTTAATGCGCCGAGCACCGCGAGTGAAACCCACGGGTAGCGGTTGGTCGGATGTACCTTCGCGAAGACCGAAAAGAAATCGCCGCGTATCGCTGCGGCGTACGGGATGCGGGAGTAACCGAGTGTGATGGCGAACATGCAGGCGGTGCAGGTCCAGAGAATCAGGCAGGTCAGCACCATGGCGGCGGTGCGGCCGTGAATCCGTTCCATAAACAGCGCCGCGATATTCTGCGACTTCATCGCTTCTTCCCACGGCACGACTCCGATGATGGCCAGGTTCATCGTCAGGTAGATGGCCGCAACGACGACAATGGAAATCATCACCGCGCGAGGAATCGTGCGAGCCGGATTCCTTACCTCGTCACCAAGATGGCACACGTTGAAATAGCCCAGGTAGTCATAGATGGCGATGAGCATCGCTGCACCTAAGCCTTTCGCAAAGCCGCCGTTGAACTGAAACGCATCGGCAGGCAGTTTCAGCAGCGAGGCGTCGAAGTGCATCCAGCCGGAGACAATCACGATCGCCACCGTGATCAACGAACCGGCGCACAGCAGAACGCTCAGCAATCCCAAGCGTCGGATCGGCTGGAACAGGATCAAGGTGACGAGCAGTGCACCGCCCGCCGCGAGCCATCGCGGGCCGCCGGGAATGGACCATGATTCCAAGCTGGGAATCAGGTAGTACAAGTATTTCAGGCCGCCGATGTACCCGGAGGCCATTTCCAGGGCTCCGCTGATCAGGAACTGCCAGATGAAGAGAAAAGGAATGACGCGGCCCCAGCGATAGCGACCGTAGATTTCGCGGAGGAAATGATACGATCCGCCGCTGCCGGGAAACGCTGCGCCGAGTTCGCTCCAGACCAGGCCATCCGCGATCACCAAAACAGCAGCCACGATCCAGGCGATCATGGCCTGCGGACCGTTCATGGCGCTAATGAATGCCGGGATCGTGATGAACGGCCCGATGCCGATCATGTTGGCGA
>JBJOLO010000721.1:0-4831 GCA_046045565.1 Planctomycetota bacterium
AAATTCGGAATAGACATCGCTGATCCTGAGCCGGAGGACAAGGAATGAGAGCGGAAAAGGTCATCTATTCGCTGCTCTCCTCGAAGGCTGCGATCACCAACTTGGTTGGCACGCGCATCTATCCTGCGCCAGCGCCGCAAGATGCCGCGCTGCCGTGCATTACTTACTCGCACGTTTCGACCGTTGCATTGCAGCCCACGGTTTTGAGCGTTGGAGACAAATTGGTGCGAACGCTCATCGACGTTGCGCCAATAGCAAAAACTTATGCCGAGCAGAAAAACTTGGTCGAGCAAATACGCTTGGCCTTGGAATTCGAGCACGGAACCATCGCGGGGGTTGATGTCACCTCAATCGTTCGCGGAAGCGTGGGGCCAGATACACGCGACGATGATCTGCAAATGTATACGCAGAGCATCGAGTTTGTGGTGACGCTTGTAGAGACTTGATCATTCAAACCATGCGCCGCTGGTGCGGCATTTTCTTTTAAGGAGAGACAGCCATGCCGAATCCAGCATCCGGCGTATTTAAGCAACTGGCCTATAAGGCCGAATCAACCTACGGCACCGTGCCGAGTGCGGCGGGCGCTCAGTCGCTTCGTCGAGTGACATCAACCATTGATCTGACGAAAGACACTTATCAGTCAGCCGAAATTCGCAGCGACCAGCAGATCGCCGATATGCGGCATGGCGTGCGGCGTGTCACCGGCCAGATCAGCGGAGAACTTTCGCCGGGAACTTACGAAGATTTCTTCGCCCAAGTTCTTCGTCGAGACTTCGCTGCCGTGACCGCTGCGACGAGTCAAAGCCTCACGATTGCGGGCAGCGGCCCGTATACGATCACCCGCGCCAGCGGTTCTTATCTTACCGACGGCTTTAAGGTCGGCGATGTGGTGCGGATCACGGCGGGATCGGTCAACGCGAGCAACCTCAACAAGAATGTGCTCGTCACCGGACTGACCGCGACCGTGATCACGGGCGTGGTTCTGAACGGCTCGACGATGGTGGCCGAAGGGCCGATCTCCGGCTGCACGATTGGGCCGGTCGGGAAAAAGACCTTCATTCCGGCAAGCGGACAGACCGATAAGTCTTTCAGCATCGAGCACTTCTATAGCGATTTGACGCTCTCAGAAGTGTTCTCGGGCTGCAAGGCGACCAAAATCAGCATCGGCTTGCCGCCGACCGGCATGGTGACGGTCGCGATGGACTTCACCGGCCAGAACATCACCACCGCCGGAGCGCAGTATTTCACCTCTCCGACGGCGGCGACGACGACCGGCTGCTTGGCCTCGGTCAACGGCGTGCTGCGAATCGGCGGCTCGACGATTGCGACGGTGACGGGCTTGACGCTCGACATCAACGCATCGCTTACCGGCGATCCGGTAGTCGGCTCGAACTTCGTGCCGAATCAGTTTCCCGGTCGCGTTCTCGTGTCGGGTCAGGCCACGGCCTACTTTGACTCGGTGACGTTGCGCGATGCCTTCATCAACGAGACCGAAATCGACATGATTGCCGCGTTCACCGCATCAAGCGACAAGGACTCGAAGTTCATGTCGTTTGTTGTTCCGCGCATGAAGTTGGGCGGCGCGTCAAAGAACGACGGCGAGGGCGGCTTGATTCAGACGATTCCGTTTACCGCGTTACTCAACACGGCGGGCGGCACCGGCATCAGCAGCGAATACACCACGCTCTCGATGCAGGACTCGGACGCCTAATCGTTCTCCATAGAGAGTCCGGCGTCGGCGCGTTCGCCTCCTCGCAGGGGCGGCGCGTCGGCGACCGGCTCTTTTTTATTTCCCCTGCGAGGTATATGAAATGACGAAAGAAACTTTGTTCGATGTAGATTCGATTGCAGATATTGGCACGGCGGAACTTCCGCTCAAAGTAAACGGACAACCGTTGCCAGGAGTGTTTGTGACGCTGGCGGGGCCAGAGCACAAAATCCGCAAGGCATTCGCAATGGACAAGGCGCGAAGGATGCGTAAGCAACTGTCGCGCACGGGAAAAATCGAACTCGATGATCCGGTTGAGGAGCAGGAAGACGAGACGCAGCACATGGCGTCTTGCGTCCTCGGCTGGCGCGGCATTGCGAAGGGCGGAAAGCCTCTCGAATGCACGAAAGAAAATGTGCTCGCCTTGATGAGCGATCCCGGCAAAGGCTGGTTCCGTCGCGCTATCAAGGAGGCTTACGAAGACGTTGAGAATTTTATCAAGCGCTCCGTCGCCACTTAATTGCAGCGGCAGAGCGTGAGATAGAACTCGGACAACCGCAGGGTGATGGCGCTTCGCTGCGAACTCATTTGCAGCGTTACGCCGCGAGCACGGGCAATGTCGATCCGCGCTTGATCGCACCACCGATTCACCCTTGCTGCCACAACATTTGGGAACTGTTCATCATTCTTGCTGCATCGCGGCAGTCTGGAATGGGAGCGAACCCGCTCGCGCTTGTGGACATCGAAGCCTATTGCCGGTTGGCGAATATCACGCTGACGGCGTTTGAACTCGACACCCTGTTGATGATCGACCACGCGGCACTTTCCATCGCGAGCAAAAAGCAGAGCAAGTGAAATGGATGTAGGCACGTTAGTCATCCGAATGGCGGCAGACCTTGCTGGCCTGAAGTCCGACATGGACGCAGCCAGAAAGGAAGTCGCGTCCGCATCCTCCGCGATGCAGGGCGCGGTCGGTGCCGTGGGCGGCGCGTTCAAAGCGCTTGCCGTGGTGGCGGGGGTCGCAGGACTCGGCGCCTGGGCGAAAAGCGCTATCGACGCCGCAGACAACGCCTTCAATCTTGCTCAAAAACTCGGCGTTGCAACAAGCGATGTCGGCGGACTCACCCTTGCGTTCGAGCAGGCAAACCTCACGACCGAAGAACTCAAAAAGGTGTTCTCGGTGTTGTCGAAAGACATTCTCGACGGAAGCAAGAAGTTTGAGGCGCTCGGAATTTCGCTGAAAAACACCGACGGTTCGGCAAAGTCCAATATTCAAGTGTTCGCTGAGTTGTCGGATCGCTTCGCAAGCATGAAGGACGGCACCGACAAGACGGCGCTCGCGGTGGAGATTTTCGGCAAGAAAATCGGCCCCGACCTCATCCCGCTCTTAAACGCTGGCTCGGCAGGACTCGCCGACATGAGAGCGCAAGCCGATTTGCTCGGAATCACGATCTCCGATGAGACCGGAGCCGCTGCCGACAAATTTAATGACAGTCTTGATCTATTGAAGACGAGAATGACCGGCGTGATGGCAGAGGCGCTTGCGCCGATGCTGCCGAAGTTTGCCGATCTTGCCGAGCGAATGGTTGCGGCAAGTCAGTCGAGCAGCACGCTATCGACGGTCGCCAAACTTCTTGGCGGCATCTTCAACGGTTTGGTCAATACCGTCCTTGGCGTCATTGGCATCTTTGACGCTTTAGCCATTCGGATCGAGTCGCTCGGGAAGGCGACCGCCAAGTTTGTGACGGGCGATTTTGCTGGCGCGAGCGAGGAGATTCGCAAAGGGGCAGTCGAGATTCAAAAGAACTGGGACGCGCTCTTTGGGTCGCAGAATAAGGCGCTCGAAAAGACTGCCGAAGTTGCCAAAGGCACCGCCAGCGCAGCGACCGGATCAGCCGAGGCGGCGCTCAAATCGCTCGCTGCTATCGAGGAAGCGGAGAAGGCGAAGCAGGCGCTATTGAAGGCGACCAATGCGGAATACGAGAAGATCACCGAAACGCTGCAAAAAGTGACCGCGCAGGCATTGGTCGAGATCGAAACGGGCGGGAAAATCACCGAGGCCAAGAAACTTGAACTCGATGTCCGCGCAAAGTTAAACGACAGTTCCCTCGCGTTCACCGAAACGCAGCGACAGACGATTGAGTTAGGGCTGCAAGAAGCAATGGCAGCCCTTGAAACTGCCGCTGCGAAAATTGAAGAAAAGAAGACGCGAGACGAATTGGTCAAGTCGCTTGGCAAGGAGAATGAAGACCTCGCCAAAAAGATCGAAGCGCAGATGATCGAAAACGCGGAGATCGGGAAGACCAAGGAAGAAATCGGGAAACTTGAGGCGCAGCGTTATCGTGACGCGGCGGCGACTGCCGCCCAAAACGCGGAACTCGCAACCCAACTTGGCCTCGGTGACGAACTCGTCGAGGGCTATCGCAAACAGGCGGAGCAATACACCAAACTCGCCGAAGTGGTCGAGCAAGGTGTGCTCACTCAGGCCGCAAATGATGCGACCGAGGCGTGGAAGAAGACGGCCCAGCAGATCAACGAAGGTCTGGTCGATGCGTTGATGCGAGCGTTTGAGTCCGGCAAGGGCTTCATGGAAGCCTTCCGCGACACTCTGAAAAACGCCTTCAAGACGCTCATTTTGGAGCCGACGATTCGCGCCGTGATGTCGCCCATCTCAGGTGCGATTGGGGGATTGCTCGGATCAGCGCCGACCGTTGCGGGTGCTGCCGTCGGAAGTCCGGGCGGCGGCTCTGGTTTACTTGGGTCGGTCGGTAACATCGCAAGCCTCGGCGGCGCTTTTGGCGCGGGCATCGCGGGTGGTGTTGGCGGTCTATTCGGTATTGGCGGAGCATCTTTAGGCTCAACGCTTGGCGGGATTGGCTATGGCTTATCCGGCGCAGCGGGTCTGAGCGGCATTGTCGGATCGCTCGGGGCCATCGTCGGCACGCTTGGCCCCATCGCCCTCGGTATTGGTGTGCTGGTTAAGGCGTTTTCGCGTGGCCCCAAGCAGACCACGGCGGAAGGCATTTCCGGTACCATCGGCGGCGGCGAAGTTGACGCGCAAAAATTCGCCGATTGGATCAAGAAAGGCGGCTGGTTTCGCTCCGACAAAAAAGGGACGGACTA
>JBJOLO010000726.1:0-5988 GCA_046045565.1 Planctomycetota bacterium
AAGCGACCGCCTCCGATCACGCCGCGGACAGCCCGAAGGCAGACTCCGCGGATCACCGTTCGACATCCACCTGACGATGGTTCCGAGGCTGAATTCAGCGCAGCGATCCTCTGCGTCTCGCCTCGCTGCTTCGCGTGGACCGCCAGCCGAACCGATGTCGCGTTTCGGCTAACGCGATTGAGGCGCGCAATTGAGGCACGCAATTGGGCCTCGCAAGTTGAGCGCGCAAGCGGAGCGCACAAATTGAGCGATCGGGGGACGGATCACCTTCGGACAGATCACCAGCCAGGCGGATCACTTGGAGTTCGCTCGCTTAGCGAGGCTTCGGTGTTCGTGCGAAGCCGATGCTCTCGAGAGCCTTGTAGACCTCTTCCAGCGTCTTTTCGCCGAAATTGGAGATGCCTAACAGGTCTTCTCGCGTGCAGTTCAACAGGTCCCGGACGGTGAAGATTCCGCGTTCTTCCAAACAGTTGGTGGTGCGGACCGTCAGGCCGATCTCCGCAGTGCTCATTTCGAGCCGCTGCTGCATGCTCTTGAGCGCTTCGTCCGAACGACTGAGTGGGATTCTGGTACTTGCCATCTGACTACCCTCCTTGAGAACTCGATTCCTGCCGAGTGGTTCCTACCTGCCGCCATGCGATGTGCGTCCTAAGCAAGCTTGCCGGACGATGCAGCGCGTGGCGTCCAGTCCATTGAGATGGTCAGTATAACGACGGCTTCGATTTTGACTACAATCGCGCGCTGAAAAACGTCCGCGATTTGCGAGCAGAAAACGCATGATCATGCTAGCAGTGCTGGCGCGCCCGCCTGCGTAATCGAAGCGATGCGCGTATACTTATCGTAGTTCAAGGCGGAAGCGAACCAGGGTTGGTGTGACGTCGAACGCAAGGATTACGGACGGATGCAATCGATTCTCGAGAACCTATCGCCTGCGCAGCGTGAAGCGGTAACGCATCGCGACGGACCGTTGCTGATTCTTGCGGGTCCGGGGAGCGGGAAGACGCGCGTGGTAACGCATCGCGTTGCATGGTTGCTAGAGCAAGGCGTGGCCGCCTCATCGATCGTCGCGCTTACCTTTACCAACAAAGCGGCGGACGAAATGCGGACGCGTTTAGAGCGTCTTGCGCCGGGCAGTTCGGTGTGGATCGGCACGTTTCATCGGTTTGGCGCGCAATTCCTGCGGCAGTATGCTCCGCGCGTCGGACTGAAGGAAAACTTTTCGATCCTCGACGCACGCGACAGTTTGACGCTGGTCGGCGATGTGATTCGCGAGTTGGGCATTGAAGATATGATGTCATCGCCCGAGTCGGTGGCGCGGGCAATCAGTGCGGCGAAGGCGGAGGCTTTGACTCCGGAGTCCTACCAGCCGGACCGTTACGATCCGATGGGCCAAAAAATGCTGCAGGTCTATCCGGCCTACGCACGACGGCTGCTGGCGGCGAATGCCGTGGATTTCGACGACCTGCTGATGCACGTCGTGACAGTCCTTCGTGAAGATCCGGAACTGCGAGCGAGGCTCGACGAGCAGTACCGCTATCTGCTGGTAGACGAATATCAGGACACGAATCTAACGCAGTATTCGATCGCACGCGCCTTGTCGATCGATCATCCGAATCTCGCGGTAACGGGAGATCCGGATCAATCGATTTACGGTTGGCGCGGTGCGAATCTGAACAATATTCTCGAGTTCGAGCATGATTTTCCGCGGGTGCGTGTGGTGCGGCTGGAGCAGAACTACCGCAGCACGAAGGCGATCGTTCACGCCGCGCAGACGCTGATTGAGAATAACCAGCAGCGGAAAGACAAGGATCTTTACACCGAAAATGCGGACGGTGCACCGGTTCGTGGTGTCGAGTACGTCGATCAGCGGGAGGAGGCTGACGGGATCGTGCTGTCGATGCTGGAGCAGATCGCACGAGGCGAGCGTCGTCCGGGTGACTTTGCGATTTTGTATCGGACAAACTGGCTGTCGCGCGTGTTGGAAGAGTCGTTGCGGTCGCATCGTTTACCGTTTCAGATCGTGCACGGCGTGGAGTTTTACAGCCGCCAGGAAGTGCGCGACGTGCTGGCGTACCTGCAGGTGTTGAATAACCCCGATAACGACATCGCGCTCAAGAGGATCATCAACAATCCGCCGCGAGGGATTGGCAAGACCACGGTCGAGCGACTGGAAGCATTCGCCTTGAAGCAGCGATTGCCTTTGTGGGAGGCGTGTCGGCGCTGCGGTGCGATCGACGGCATTGCGTCTCGCTCGGCAGTGCAGGTTGCCAAGTTCATCGCGATGCTCGACCGCTTGCGGTTGCAAGTGACGCAGTCGGTCGCGAGCCTGGTAAGCGAGGTGCTCGAGCAATCGGGGTATGCCGACGCGCTGCAAAAGTCAGAGGATCCTCAAGCGGCCGAGCGGTTGGAGAACTTGCACGAGTTGATCAGCGCGGCGCGGGAGTTTGAGCAGTCGACCGGCGAGGATCCGACGTTAGAGCGATACCTGGAGCAGGCGGCGCTGGTGAACGATACCGACGATTTACAAGGTGGTGATCGCGTGACGCTCATGACCTTGCATGCCGCCAAAGGACTAGAATTCCCTGTGGTTTACATTGTCGGCGTAGAGGAGGGCTTGTTGCCGATGAAGGCGCGCGACAACGAGCGGGACCGCACGGAGGAGGAGCGGCGGTTGCTGTTTGTGGGCATGACGAGGGCCCGGGAAGAGTTGCAGTTGACGCTGGCGCAGCATCGCGTGCAGCGAGGCGCGTTCCGGGCGACGGTGCCAAGTTCGTTTCTGCTGGAATTGCCGCGGGGCGATGTGGAGTTCCTGCGCCAGGGCACGGGCGGTGGGCAATTTGGGGAACGCGCCGCAGCCCGAGGCGACGCGTTTGAAGGCGATCAAGGTCATGGCTTGGATGACGAACCCAGTTTCGATATCCACGACGATGGGCCGCGCGACACGCGCGGGGCGATGCGTGGCGGAGTTGGCGGGCGGCGCGGTACGCAGGGGGATGCGGAGGAGGATTTCGCCGGTTTCGAAGAGTCGTACGCGGATTTCGAGGGGCCGCGTACAGGCTTGGCGGGGAAGTCTGGCCGCCAACGTCGGGCAGGTCCCGATTCGCGTCCGAAGTTCGGACTGCCGGAGCTGGTGACTGCTGCCGATCTGATGCGGCGTGCGGACGAGGTGAGTTCGCGGGAGCAGGCGGGCGATATCGGAGCCGGGTTTCGGCAGGGTACGATCGTAAGCCATCCGGAATACGGCACCGGAACGGTGGTCGCCATCGAAGGGCATGGCGATCGGTGCAAAGCGACGGTGCGATTCTTCGGCAATGCGAGACTGCGTCAATTCTTTGTAGCCAAGAGCCCGCTGGTGGCGGTACAGTCGGAGTAACCTTGGGCTTGATCCAGCCACGAATGGGATGACGGGCCTTGCATGATTGACTTTCCCAAAATCGCTCAGTTGCGAACCGTCGAGGAGTTTCGCGGGCATTTGCGCGAGCAACGGATCGACTTGCCGGTCGATGACGTGATTCTCTCCGGCCCACAGGGCTCGCCGCTGGCCAGTCCGTTAGCCTTAGGCATGCTCCATTGCGGGAATCGCTGGTGCATCCATCCGATGGAAGGCTGGGACGCCGAGCCCGATGGTTCGCCAAGTCCGCTGACGATCCGCCGTTGGCGGCAGTTCGGGATCAGCGGCGCGAAATTGATCTGGGGTGGGGAAGCGGCTGCCGTCGATCCGGCCGGACGCGCCAATCCCCGCCAGACCCTTGCGACCGACTCGAATGCCGCCGGTTTGCGTCGGCTGCTGGAGACGCTACGGGACGCACATCGCGAACAGTTTGCAACAACCGACGATCTGGTGGTCGGATTGCAACTCACGCACTCAGGACGATTCTGCAAGCCACTTCCTGATGGCAAATTCCGTCCGCGCATCGCCTACCATCATCCGCTGCTCGACCGCAAATTCGGAGTCGATCCCGCGGATGCGTCGGTGGTCTGGACCGATCGGGAACTCGAACAGCTGATTGAGCAATTCGTCGATGCCGCGCGGCGTGCTCGCGACATCGGCTTTCAATTCGTGGATGTCAAAGCCTGCCACGGTTATTTGCTGCATGAGTTCTTGAGTGCTCGAACGCGTCCCGGTCGTTTCGGTGGCGATCTCGAAGGACGATCGCGATTGCTGACGACGATCGTGCAGCGGATCCGCGAGTCGGTGGCAGGACTGGAAGTGGTGGTTCGGCTGAGTGCCTTCGATACCATTCCGTACCAACGTGGTGACGGAGCGGGCGTACCGATGGAACACGAACAGCTGATCCCGTACCTATGGGGATTTGGCATCGATCAACAGCGACCGTCGCAAGTCGATCTCGCGGAGACGATCGCGCTGCTGACGTCGTTGAAATCACTGGGTGTCGTCGCCGTGAATGTGTCGTGCGGCAGTCCGTACTACAACCCGCATTTAATGCGGCCGGCAGCCTTTCCCCCGAGCGACGGCTACCTGCCGCCGGAAGATCCGCTGGTCGGCGTCGCGCGGCAGATTGCCGTTGCCCGCCAATGCAAACGGGCCGTTCCCGACCTGGTGATGGTCGGATCCGGATACTCGTATCTCCAAGACTATCTGCCTCATGTCGCGCAAGCGGTCGTGCGCGAACAGGCGATCGACGCGGTTGGTCTTGGCCGGATGGTGCTTTCCTACCCCGAGTTGCCCGCCGATACGCTGCTGCGAGGTGTTTGGCAGCGAAAACGGGTCTGTCGCACCTTCAGCGACTGCACGACCGCGCCGCGAAATCAACTCGTGTCCGGCTGCTATCCGCTCGACCCGTTCTATAAATCCCTTGCCGAATACGAGCGGCTTCGCGAGATCAAACAGCAATCGAAGCAGTCTGCCTGATCGCTACCATTGCCCCGCGCCATTGCCCCGCGCAATTGCCCCGCGCAATTGCCCCGCGCCATTGCCCCGCGCCATTGCCCCGCGCCATTGCCCCGCGATCGTCACGCGGAAAGAAGGCTAAACGCGTTGCCCCGACGACGCTCAGCCTGATGCGATCTGCTTAGGGATAAAACGGTCTAAGGTGTTTCCCGGTCGCTAGGATCCGGCTTGGGCTCATCCGGCGTGGGCTCATCCGGCTTTGTGTCATCCGGCATGGCAGGTTCGGGATCGAGTTTGATCACGTCGTCTGCGTCGGTGTCTTGGTCGGGCGAGGGGCCGAGGGTCTTATCGAAGATGCGTTTTAATTCTCGCGAAGCACGGAACGGTTGATCGCCTTCGGGAATGCCTTTGAGATCGGCCAGGGCCTTGCACTGCGTCAGGAATTCGCGGAGTTCTTCATCGGTCAGTTGGGGTTTGAGTTGTCGATTGTTGGCACCGCTGCCGGGATTCACCGTAATCTGATCAAGCAGTTGGGCGATTTCCGAGCGCGCGACTTGTTTGTCCATGGCGCCGCGGGCAAGGCGTCGGAGGGCTGATCGGCCTGCGGCTTTTTCGTCTTCGTCGAGCCCCGATTTGTCAAAGTACTGTGCTTCGACCGCGACGAGAATCACGGTATCAACGAGCGGGGATTCGCCGAGTTCCGATACGATCTCGCCGATTTGCTCCCAGGTGATGGAATTGGATTCGTAGGCCGATGCGAACCGCTCCATTTGTTGGGTGATCGCCTCGCGTTCGACCGGTTCGACCTTCGCGTCGCGTAGGATCGAGGCGGTGGACTCACGGATGATCGTGGGCACCTGCTTATTGAACATGTAGCCGCCAACACCGCAGGCGACCAGCACCAGCAGGAGTACGCCGAGGCAACCGCCTAAGCATCCCATGCAACCGCAACCGCAGCCCGATTTCTTTGGCGGTTGGTTATATGCGGGGACCGGTTGGGCAACGGGCGGGGGAACATGCGACATAGTGTGGGTCTCAGTACATGTCTTGGGATGCGGTGACGTCGGGATTTCTATTCCAAGTCGAAGCGGATCGAAACGACTTCAAATCTCAATTTCCCTTTCGGCGCTTCGACC
>JBJOLO010000746.1:0-5960 GCA_046045565.1 Planctomycetota bacterium
ACAACCCGAACCCGAATATTGTTCCTCCCGTGAACAACGTGACCCTACGTCAGAAGGTCCAGAAGCAATTGCTCTGCCCGTCGAATCAGCAGAGTCAGATTCGAAGGGATCAGGCGAACAGCTACGTAAATACGGCGCGGAATCTCGGTGCCGGCACCGACTATGTTGGAAACCTTGGCCACATTTACGTGCAAGGTATTCTGCTTCCCTGCCAGTGGTTGCCTGACTTTCCGGACTCGCCAATGAATCGCTTCAATCGAGGCGGCACGGGCACTCCGTTCGTCGATCCGGAAAATGATCAGTCGATCAACTATGTGAACGGCGTGTTCAATTTCCGCGGTGCATATCGACTCGCCGACATGCTCGACGGAACCTCGAATACGATCATCGCATACGAGTCGATGCACTGGGTGGGCCAGGATCCGACCGAACCGTACTACGACAAGAACTACCAGATCAATTCGTGCTGGATGAGCCCGTACGGAGCGATCGGCAACATGCGTATGCCGCTCAACAACGTCGTATTCAACAAGCAAGTCGACTGGAATCGCAAGAACATTCCGGACTGCGAAAGCTGGAGCAGCAACCATCCGAACGGCGGATTGGCCGTCCGCGGCGATGGTAGCGTTCAGTTCTTCAACAACAACATGAGCCATATCGTCCGATACTCGCTTTCGACGCGAGCTGGGCAAGATACGGTTGCGGAAAACTAGTCGGCCGGGTCCCGACCGGACCTACGACATCACGGCAAACATCCCGAGCCCGGTGGCGATTCGCCACCGGGTTTTTTGTTTGCCTGCTCAGAAATCGCAGTACGCTAAGCGGCGCGACGCTGCGCTCGAGGACTTGCCGAAGCCAATCGTTCGATATCCGCGGCCTGAAGAGTTTGCCAACCGTGGGCCGTTTCGAGAAGCACGAGCGATTGGGGGTGCAAGATCCTGGGCACGAAGAACCAGGCTTGCGTCAAGGAATCCGGATCCTGATCGGCAGTGACGAGAAGCAGGTCGTTTCCCGGGATCGTGTTTGCCGTCCGCATCAAAGCCGAAAGCGGATCGCCCGGTACCAATTGCACTTTGATTCCGGATGGCTTCAGCATCGCATGGGCTTGTTTCAGCGTCATGCCGGGCGTGTCGCCGTTTCGAGCTTCAAATAGATCGATACCGACGAATCGCATCGTCTCCGGCGCGTGGTGCCAGAGCGCGATTTCGAACACCCGTCGCGTCCGCTCGCCAAGACCGATCCCCAACTGCACAATCCGCTGGGGCTTGCGTTTGTGAACGGTACGAACGAGCAGCCGATCGCAGACCGGCTTGGAAAAATAGGCAAGGTAGCCGTACTTGAGACTTCGAAGGACGTTCACGTCGCAATCCTTTGCGGCGGTGGTATGGTCCGGCAAACACGAAGAAGTTTCGGATGGCGGACGGGCAAAAGTCCAGTCGAATCGATCGTACCGTTAGAGTCTAGCAAACGGCCGTATACCGGCACGTTATACGCCCCCCTACCCACGTCGGCCGGCCATTTTGCGTTGCTGCCATCTTTGCGGATCGATCCGTGTTGCAGAACGGCACATTGCTGGCAAAACGCAACCTATAGTTGCGTGACTGCTACAGGGGCGACGGAGGATCTGTTCCCGCCTGTTGGCAGTTGGCGGCCCCCTCCGCCCCAACCTGAACACTGTTGCGTTCCCTCCCCACACAAACGGGTTGTCTCGGTTCGGAATCGCTGCGTCCCTGCGCCGCTAGCATCCACCCCGACAACTTGTCGCTTGACCTTTGGTGGGGTACTGCATGAGTTCGCTGGAACGTTTGGGATCGCGTCGACCGCGGTTCGAAATCTTCGAGGACCGACTTGCGTTCTCGATACAACCACTCGTTGATCCCGCCACATCGCTCGAGGCTTTTCTCGCGAGAAACGTACGCTTAAGGGATGAGGCCTACGCGCCGCAGTCGCCCGCTCAAAGGCCCGTTCGTGACGATTGCGGGTATGCGCCGCCAACCATGGAGACCGCCGCTGTCGCATCGCAGCAGTCCGATCGGAACGGTATGCAGAGCGTCGAATATGTGCGGGCCAACTACGGGCTACGAGGCGAAGGACAGACGGTCGCCGTGATCGACAGCGGTATCGCCTACGACCATTACGCATTAGGAGCAGGACTGGGCGCCAAGTATCGAGTTGTTGGAGGCTGGGACTTCGCCGAGAATGACGCGAATCCGTACGACGACGCTCCCGCAGGTTTCCACGGCACGCATGTGGCCGGCATCATTGGCGGAAACTACCGCTCCTTTCAAGGCGTCGCTCCCGCAGTCGATTTCGTTAGCCTCCGTGTTTTTGACGACGCCGGAAACGGTAGTTTCCAGTGGGTCGAGCAAGCACTGCAATGGGTCCACACGCATCGCAATGCTTTCGAACATCCGATTACGACGGTAAACATGTCCATCGGCGCCAAATGGAATGCCGAATCCACCCCGGGGTGGTCTCAGATCGAGGATGAATTGCGCCAACTGAAGGCAGATGGCATTTTCATCTCCGTGGCGGCAGGCAATGGATTTGCCAAACAGCAGTCCGCCGGCCTGAGCTACCCGGCAGCCAGTCCCTCCGTGGTTCCCGTTGCCAGCGTGAATGCCGATGGTTGGATGAGCGACTTCAGCCAGCGATCGTCGCGGGTGATTGCTGCTCCCGGTAGCAATATCAACAGTGCCGTGCCCGACTATTTCCTTGGTGCCGACGGCATCCCGAATGATTTTTACTCCGCCTCGGGAACCAGCATGGCCGCTCCGTACGTTGCCGGCGCCGCCGTCCTGGTGCGGGAAGCCATACAGCGATCCTGGTTCGCCACGGCGGGTCAATCCGCTCTTGGCAGTTTCACACTCGACAGTTTCAAACTCGATCAGGATACGATCCTCGAAAAGCTTCGCTCCACGGCAGATCCGGTTTTCGACCGCATTACCGGAACGACCTACGCGAGAATCAACCTCGGCCGGGCAATCGATTCGATCCTGCAACCGCAGGCAATTAACCTCGGCACGGTCTCGGTGTGGTCAGGCAAGGTCGACACATCGGGTTCTGCTCAGGCATGGTACGAATTCCAAGCCGATCGATCGGGTCTGATGACGCTGGAGTCGAGCGGCTCCTCCACCGCGGCATCCAGCTTGCAACTCGTGGACGGCAGCGGCAGGGAAATCGGCGTGCGTATGACGAAGGCCAACGGTGACCGTATCGATGCGGATGTCGTCGCTGGCAACACCTACCGAGTCGCCATTCGCAATGCGGTAGCCGACACGCGGTTGCAGATCACCAATCTGATCAGCGTAAACGGCTCGCAGATCGAGCTAGCCGGCACCGAAGATGTGGATTCCGTAACGATTGTCACCGGTGAGGTGACAACGGTGACCGTGGTCGGCACGAGTTACCGCTTCACCGGTACCACGCAATGGGTCATCTCCGGCGGACTTGGGCGCGACAGCCTGCAAATCTCCGGCACCTCCGCCGGCGAGTCGCTGAACATTCGAGAGGACCGATTGCATTTTCGCGGTACGAACATCGACATTGTGGCGACCGACTTTGAGTCGATTCAGGTGAATGGCAATGGGGGACGCGACTCGGCCAACCTGATCGGCACTGCCGGCAACGACGTCGCCGAAATTCGAGCCGGATCTGCCCGTCTTCACAACACCAACCTCGCATGGATCGTGCAAGGCTTCCAGGACGTGGCGATCGATGCGGGTACAAGCGGTACGGACACCGCAAGCCTCTTCGATTCCGCCGGAAACAACACGCTGGTTATGGAGCGACGGTACAGTCTGCTGGAAGGCAGCGGATACCGCGCCTACGTCAGCGGATTCGATCAGGTCGACGCCAACTCTTCGAACGGCCTGGACAGTGTTCGCTTCGTCGACTCGACGGGCAACGATCAATTCCAAGCTGGCCCCGGTGCGAGCACGATGTCGGGAACCGGATACCAAAACACCGCGCGCGGATTTGCGATCATGTCGGCCCAATGTCGCTCGGGCGGCGCCGACTCAGTCCGGCTCACCGCATCTAACGGTGACGATACGCTGGAACGATTCAGCGATCGTACGCGATTGGCCGGTCCAGGCTTCGAGATCACCGTCTCGGGATTCGTCACCATTTCCGTCGACGCGAATCAGCGAGGCCGTGATACCGCAAAGCTCCTTGACTCACCTGGCAACGATACGTTGATCATGGAGCCTGCCTCTTGTTCCTTGCGAGGCAGCGGTTACTACGTCTACGCAGCCAGCTTTGAAGAGGTCGATGCGTCTTCAACGAGCGGCGCTGATACGGCTCGCCTGTTTGACTCCACTGGAAATGATCAACTCCGCGGAACCGTTGGCGCCACCACCTTCAGCGGCGCGGCGTTCCGCAATACCGCGAGGGGATTCGCAACAGTGGTGGCCTATGCCCGAGCGGGCGGACATGACACCGCGACCCTCCTCGATTCTACGGGGAACGACACCTTCGTCGGCAACGGCAGGAATCGTTCTGCCGCCTTGAACGGGACCGGTTATGCGATCAACACCTGGCTCTTTGAATCGGTGGTCGTGCAGGCTTCAACGGGCTTCGATATCGCAACCTTGGTCGACTCCAGCGGCGACGATGTCTATACCGCCGCACCGGGCAATGCGTCGATGAGCGGTGTCGGATTCGCCTTTAGCCTATCCGGCTTCGATCAGTGTCACGGCCAAAGCACCTTCGGCGGCAACGATGTCGCCCGACTTTTCGACTCCGCCGAGGATGACCAACTTAGCGCACGACTCGCCCTCGTCGAATTCGCCGGCAAAGGATTCCGAAATACCGCTGCCGGATTTGCGAACGTCAGCGTGTTCGCGTCGAGCGGTGGCTACGATACGGCACAATTCGAATCGTTGCGCAAGGAAGATCTCGTCAGCGGTCGAGGCCGCACGGCCCAAACGCAGCGCGGTCGCGAAGCGGTGTCGATAACCAACTTTGACCGTATCCTCGCCGCAGCGCTCGATCAGGAACTCTTCTCCTCGGACGTCACCGCCGTGGATTACCTATTCGAACAGATCGGTGGCAAGAAGATGTAACGCTCGATAATCCCCCTGCGCTGCGCCGCACCGTCGCTCGTGCCACCCTGCTCTTGGATATCGACCGCTCCCACGGCTGCAAATTCTTTCGCTGACACGAATGGTATCCGGTGGCGATGCTGTCAGCCTCCGCGGAAAAAGCGATTTACCCGCCTGCCTAAAGGACGCATCTTAACACGGTGCGCGGCCATCCCCGGCACGCGTCGGCTCGAAGCGGGCATCGCGGGAGAGCCGACCTGGCCCCCTCGCTACGAACCCCGAGCGTTGACCTTGTGGCAATAGTTCAATTCGATTATTCCCCGTGGGGAAACGAATCTACTCGGACGGTCCGATGGCAATTCTTCGACGCACAATCCTGCTGGTCTTGTTGTCAGCCGTAGTCGGCTGCGCACCCAAGGCGGCATTTCTCACCGTTTGCCCTGCCACGATCGACATCGGGGGCATGCAGCGATTGGTTGTCGCCGAGTTTCGTGGTGAACCGCTGGCAGCATCATCGATCCGTTCGCAACTCATCAGCCACCTCTCGGAAAACGGCCACTTCACGTTGATCGACGAAGCCGAACTGCCGCAGTCGCTGCCGGGTGAAATGCCATTCGATGTTGTCGATGCGGCGCGACGAGCGGGCATCGACGCCGTGCTGCTCGGCACCGTCACCCAGTACCATGCGGGCCAACCACCGAGTTCCACGGAAGACGACGTACCGTTCGTCGGATCGCTTTTATCCAGTTCCGGAAACGCCTCGCGCCACTGGGGTCGTTCGACGGTCGCCATCGATTTCCAACTGGTTGATGTCGCTTCGAGTCAAATCCGTGATTCCCGTCAAATCACGCGATCGTATCAACATCGGAATCAGCATCGAGCGGCTCCCAGCGGCGACGAGCAACTGCTGGAACT
>JBJOLO010000752.1:0-5038 GCA_046045565.1 Planctomycetota bacterium
CGGCAGAGAATTACCAGTACGGGAAACTAGGTACGGTATTAGGTACGGTCGATTCTTGTAATCGTCGTAAGTCAAGCACGCCCAGAGGGATTCGAACCCCCGACCTACGGATTAGAAATCCGTTGCTCTATCCAACTGAGCTATGGGCGCGTCGGAATGCTGCTTGGCACTGGCCAGACGAAGAGTGGCCGCAGTCTACCAAAAGGCGGCTTCAGGCCGCAAGAAACCTCATCGCTGCATCCCCCTCGCTGCAACGATCAGCGTAACCCGTTCGTACCCTGTTCCGGTAAAGCACCGAGCCTCGTTCCAAAAAAAATCGAATTGCTGTCATCAAGTGCGGGGAAATGGTGATTTCCTGTCAGCGGCACTACGGGATGAGCAAGGCGGTGGCGGCAACCGGGCCGAACACCGACACGTCGACTTGCTAAACGACTCGCCGCAATCTTCGAATCGGAAAGGGTGCTCTCATGTCGAATATCGAATCGGAAGGTCGGGATCAGGCAGATCGGGACTCGCAACCCCGCGTACACGCGAACCATGACGAACGTCAAAGTGTCAAAACGCGTCCAGGATGGCGGAAGCGCGCCTGGTGGCGTTTTCTGGCGGGTTGCCTTTCGGTGGTCACGGTGACGGCGGCCGATTCGGGGTCCGGGGTCGTGGAAGCCGCGACGAAGCGGGCGGTGGTGATCGGAATCAATGAATACCAGGACAAATCCGAATTACGCCCCCTCAAGTATGCGGCTCGCGATGCCGTTTCGATGGCCGAAGTATTGGAAAAAAGCGGCTATCGTGCTGAGGACATTCGCGTGCTGACCACGGGCGCGGCTGCGGAACAGAAACAACCGACGCGAGCCAACATTCTCGCGGCACTCAAGGAGGCGGCGCAAGGCGAACAGGTCATGTCGGACGACAGCCTGATCGTCGTTTTCGCCGGACATGGATTCAATGACCGCGGCGAAAGCTTCCTCTGCCCGGCGGATTTCGCAGGTAAAGCGGCGAACGACTCCGCCTTGCGGGTCGCCGACATCGCCAATGTGCTGGCCAGCTCCCCGGCCGGCGAGAAATACATGGTCATCGACGCCTGCCGCAACGATCGCAATGACGAGACGTCTCGCGAATTCAATTTGCTCACGGGCCTGAAACGGATGCGACTGAACGACCATCAACCGTCGGATCGCGGTGAGTCCCGACAGGCCGACGTGGAAAAACGCGGCAAGGCGGAATCGACGCGTCGAGCGGGACGCGGGATTGTGTTCTTCTCATCGTGCATGGCGGGCCAAAAGTCGCACGAGGATCCTGAATTGGATAACCGCCGCGGTGCCGGGGTTTTCCTGCACTACCTGGGACAAGGCTTGCTTGGCGAAGCCGATTATGCATCCGGAAACCATGACGGTCGCGTCACCCCATGGGAAGCGGTGACCTACGCCGCGGAAAAGACCGAACATCACGTCCATGTGAATTTCGACTCCCTGCAGAGCCCCTGGACCGACAGCCACGCGACCGTCAACCTCACCATGGTCGAACTGCCGGACCGCGTGCGAAAAGAACTCGCCGCCAAATACGCCGATCGCCTCAGCGATGGCCTAAACCACGTGGAGCGAAAGCAGGCCGAAGCCAAGATGGAAGCCGCATTAACCTCTATGGTCCAAGGCAACAACGCGGCCACGATCAAGATTATCTCGCAAGCCATCGAGGCGGACGGCAGCTACTTCATGGCTCGACGACTGCGATCGGTGCTCTACCAGATTGAAGGCAACAACGACCCGGACATGGCCTTCTACAACTACACCAAAGCGATCGACGATATGCGAGCGGTGGGCGGCTCGCTGCGTATCACCCTGACCCGACCTGTGCACTTGCAAGATCGAAACCACCAATCGATCTCCATCGTCCCGGCCGGCACGGTGCTCCTGACGGAAGAAGCGACCCAATTCGGCGGACATAACTGGGTTCATGTTGCGGGATTGATGCAAGAAACTCCGGAAAAGGGGCTGAGCATCGAGAAACCGTCCCAGGACTCCTACGTTTGGCTTGACGTGCTTGCCGATCCCGCTGCCAACGCAGCGCAACTCGACTCGTACAATCGCCTCCAAGGCGTTCAAACGCAGCGATTTAATGGCGGTGACGGCACTCGACTCGACCAGGTTCAGACGGGGCTCGGGATCACCGGCACTGTGCTAAGCACCATCCCGGCGACCAGTCGAGCCGGCGGGATCATCAACCAGGTCAACGGCGGAATCGGTTTCCTGCGAGGCTTCTAACAAACCGGTTCGATCACTTCGGGCGGGCTCCAATCCCAAACGCCCTCCCGCATCCACCATCTCCACAAGGCCGTCAACTCCAACGAGTTGGCGGCCTTTTCGTTTGTGGAAAAGTTCGACACCTCAACTTTCCCAACTTTTTTATGTCACCCAAACGTTCGACGTGGTGATTTGGAAGATATACACCGTATGCAACAACGATGACGGGTCGAGTGGAAGGATAAAGAGCATGTCCGAAATGAACCAAATCACCGGTCGAATGGGGCCATCTTCACGTCGTGCCATACCGACCACAGTTCGCGGAGAGGTCGATGCGCTCACCGCATGGTCGGCAGGCACTCAGGAAACTCCGGACCCGGTATGGCGTTGGCCGAGGCTGATGTTGCTGGTGCTGCTCGTCGGAGCCATTGCCTTGGTTGAGTCGCAAACCCGAGCCGCCGAAGCCCGTGAAGTTCCAGCCCAAAAGGAGACCAACGGGAATCCGGACGCTCAAGAACATCCCGCCCCCGCGCCGCAGTACTGGATCGCGGCCGTATCCGTCACGAAGTACGCCAAGCTTCCTCCCGAAAACAACCTGCAGTTTAGCGAACTCGATGCCAAAGCATTTGTCGACTGCATGCGGCACGGCACCCGTGCTCCCCAGGACAATATTCTCCAACTGAGCGATTCCGCCGAACTGGCAGCGACGCACAAGCACATCATTACTGAGCTTCCACGATTCATCGAACAGGCGGCAGAGAACGATGTTGTCCTGTTGTACATGTCGATGCACGGCCTGCAATTCTCCAAGGGCAAAGCCGGGACGTACCTGCTCCCGAGCGACGTTGATCCTGAAAGCCCTTTTGAAACGCTGATTGACCTGAAATGGCTGCGCCAACTTGTCACGCAAGGCACGCGAGCCAAAACAGTCCTGGTGTTTCTCGACGTTGGCCACTCCGGTGATTTCCCCGCGTTTGAAACCGGCGATGTAACTCGCCCGTCGCAAAAGGCGATCGAGTCAACGTTCGAAGAAAAGGCGTCGAAAGAATCGGGCAAGCTGGTTTACGTCTTGACCAGTTGCGGCGACAAGGAAAGCAGCGTCGAAGACCCCAAGTTGAAACACGGCGTCTTCACCTATTGGCTCGTGCAGGGTTTGAAAGGGGCCGCGGATCAGAACGGCGACGCGAGCATCGAGATGGACGAACTCCATAAGTTCGTATCGCTGCGAGTACCGAGAACCGTCCGGCGGTTGAGCGACGCCCGAAACGAAAAACTGGAACAGCATCCACAGCGATTTCTTTGCGGCAAGATGCAAGGCAACAGCAAAGTATTCGACCTGCCCGCACAAGGAGTCAACAACAGCCTGTCGCATACCACGGAACTCGTTCACCAATTGCTTGAAGACCATTTTCGGCAGTCAGGAAACGCTGGAATTCGAAAAGTCAGTGTGATGGAGTTCTCCGCGAAGGTCGGCGACACCCATGAACTACGAGGTTCGATTGGTTCGTTCGGAAAAATTTCCCGCGATCTGATCGAACGTCAACTGATCGACGCCATCGCGAGCGGAACGGAAGGCGAAGCGTACGCGATCGCCGGCCAGGCTGCCGCGCAGTCCCAGTTGCAAGATGTCAATCTGCAGCAGTTGGTCAGCGGCGACCTGAAACCACTATCGCTGTCGGATGAGTCCGGAGTTGATGCGATCGTTACCGGCCAGTTCATCCGTCGAGGCCACACGGCGTCGGACTGGGGCATCGATCGCGTTCAACTCGAAATCAGCGTCTTCGATCTCCGCAGCGGCGTGTATGTTGCTCGATTCAGTCAGACGATTTTGGTCAACGCCGAACTCTGGTGCCTTTTGGGAAACTCGCGCGATGCAAAACAGGAACTTGCCCAATCCACCACACAAGTTCTGAAACCGGCCTTGGATGGCAACGTGTTGCCTCCCGTCTCATCGTCGTCCATTACCAATGTCAACTTCGTCAGCAGCGAGACGCAACGATGGAATCACACGGCCCTTGCCGCGCATCCGCAGCGCGTCCCCGACCAGGCCACGATGCTCGTGAACATTTTCCAATCGCCACCCGGGGCCCTCACCCGGCAACGCGCTCCCTGGCTACCTGCCGACCGCGACCATCCGAATCAACTGGTGTTTGAGACCGACGAAGGATACGAACTGGAATTGCGATTGACGAATCAAACCAATCGCACCCTTGCCGTGATCGTGCAAATCGATGGCGTCAATCAAATCGGACGCAACGTCGCCCTGCCTCGCGACTCCTGGTACTGGACCGTTCGTCCCGGTGAAACCAAAACCATCGATCAGTGGCTGGAAGATCCCTCCACAAAAAACACGCAATCGAACTTTGAACTGCGAGGCACGAAATTGCTGGTCACCGATGCACCGAACTCGGTCGCTGGAAAATCACATTACTGGGAACAACTTGGAGAAATTCGCGTGCTGGTTTTCGAAACAACCAAGCTCTCCACACGCGATGCCGGATCGACGAAGCCGGGTCTCGGTATCGGCGAAGGCCAGGAAGGCGTGAATGCCTTCTCGCCAAACGACGGCCCGTCGATCGATTTTCAGCGCAACACGGCGACCTATGTGATTCATTACAGGAAGTTCGGCCAGCCATGACCTGTTGGTCCTGGCTGGCAGTGCCACCCGAATCAGGCTGATCTCCTCGGCTGGCCATGCCACCCGAATGCCGTCGAAAACCCTAGACCGAAGTCTCGGCTGCTGACGCAGACTGTGGCGATCGTGTGTCTTTCCAGTTCTTCAGTTCGAAATGCTTGGA
>JBJOLO010000486.1:0-5560 GCA_046045565.1 Planctomycetota bacterium
AGTCTATCTCAGTCCCTGGTGTTTTGGCAGCAAGCAGCGGGGCGATTTCAACGCTCCGATCCGTCTTTGACCATGAGCTTCATGACGAGGTCGGAGACGGCAGTCGGGAACCCAGGGGACAGGTCGGCGGGAGCTTTGGGGGACACGGTTGCCAAGGCCATGAGCGTGCTGATCGAGTCGTTGCCTTTGAAAGGCATCTCGCCCGTACCAAGTTTGTCACAGGACACAACCGAGACTAAACAAATCGCAGCGTTGATCGACCTCTTCGCCGCGAGCCTGTTCAGGAGCCATGTAGGCAGGCGTTCCCATGATGGCACCACTTTGCGTCAAATTGCTAACCTCGCGAACCGAAAATGCACCCTCTCGCGTGGAGAAACTGAAATTGTGGGGGAACGACGGCGCGAACAGGTGCAGCCACGAGAGTGAGCTGAACGCACTTCGGACACGTGCTTTGTTTCCAGCAAGTTCGATTTTGGCTCGCAGTTCCTGGCTGCAACTGCAGCATCGAAAAGAAATCATAAAACGCATCCCGCCCTAGCTTGCTTCAAATACGACCGCCTGGTTGGCAATCTTCGTGAAACCAGGAACCAAAAAACGTTCTTTGACTAGCGGATCAAAGACCACCAAGCGTGATCGCAATCGTCGCGCGCGCGACGCGCGCACGAGTCGGTCCGCAATCATCCAACAGAATTGCGGACAAGCGATAGCGGCTCGTCGAACGTTTCACGCCCCTTCGATAAAGGACGAGAAACGATTCGTGGAGTGTGCCTTGGCGGCACGACGAGTCAACGATTGGCGTCACAGCCGCACAGCGGCAGGCCGATGTCCCGCATAAAAAACTGTTTTCGATGCTCGATAAAACGAATTGTTCACATGGCACACGATTTGCAAATTGTGCCATCTCATCCAACGCATCGTCGCTGACGACATGTGTGCACCAACGTCGCGCACGTGCGCCGAAGTCGCACAGACGACGATCGAGTAAATGAATCGCGTTCGCCCCGAGACGAAACGGTTGGCGATATGGCTTTGTTCCGCGAATCCAGTCGTCGTTTAAACAAAAGCCCGTTGTCGCTGTAACGTCCAATTCTTGAAGGAGGACCCCATGTTACGTCAGAGCCTTGTTTCGTTGTGCAGTTTTGCGTTGTTACTAGTAGGTACGCTGGCCTGTCCAAGCTTTGGAGCGAATATTAATGTGCCAGCAGATCACACAACGATTTCCGAAGCGATTACAGCCGCAGATCCAGGGGACACAATCGTGGTAGACGCGGGGGTCTATGATGAGAATCTCACCATTCAGAAGTCGTTGACACTCATCGGCCCGAATAACTCGGTTGCAGCACTCCCGGAATCGGGTTGGGTTCGCGTTGCCGAGGCAGTGGTGGGTTCAACGACGAATCCCGGCAACCGTGTTACCATTGACGGTAATGGCAGTACGATCGAAGTCCACATCTCTGGATTCAAGTTCGTCGGTCCGGCCATGGGCGATGCCGCAAGTGGGATTGCGATCTACTCGGCGCAAGGATCGATTTCTAATAATTACTTCGATCATCTGACGTACACTGCGGTAAGTGGCGGTGCCGATATCTATACGCAAAGCGGTCCTGGCCCATGGATCATCAGCGGTAACCGACATGATGGCCGCGGTTATAAATACTATTCCGGGGATGGGGATGAGGGAACCTACGGCTATTCGGCCATCAACGCATGGTACCTTGATAATGTGACCATTCACGGAAATCGCATCGAGCGGTACGGCTTCGCCGGTATTCAATTGGAAGCAACGGACAACGCACAGATCACGTCGAACTACATCAAGGATGTCGGCGCGTCGGGCATCCAGGTTGGCCCATATTGCGAAGGGAAAATCGTCTTACAAGGAAACACGGTCGATCATGCGTCGGCTGCCTTTGAATCCTGGTTTGATTCCGGTCTGATGGATGTCGATTATGGTTGGGCGGGTATTCGGATCTGGCAAGTTGCTTCTTCCGATGGACTAGGAACGGAGGTGCTTAACAATTTGGTGATCAATACACCCCAGCGTGTCGGAGCCATTGGCTTTGTGGGTGAAGGAGCGCAGACCTTGGCGAAGGTGGAAGCAAACAGCATTGCCACCACAAACAGTGACGGACTCTTGCACTACAACTATGCGGTGCGGGCGACCGAAATCGCATCCGGAAAGGCAACGATCCGTCTGTGGGCTAGCGAAGATAATGCGGGCGACGCACTGGCTTCGACCACTCACAATGTCGGGGAAAAGGTGGTGGTGACCGGTCTTGGTCCTGATTACGACGGTGAGCACGAAATCACGGAAATGGACACGTGGTATGACGGTTATGGTTGGTATTACAAGACAATTTCGTTTCATACGACGGTGGCCGATCAAGCCTTGACGGATGTCTACCGAGGTGCAGCGGCCTCATGGACCGGGGTGACGAATCCCATCCCGGCTGCGGACAATTACTGGGGCGGTAGTGCACCGGACGATACAGGGGCGTCGCTGAATAGCGCTGGAGCCGCAGCGATGGTCGCCCCCTGGATCAAGTCCTACACCGCAGGCAGTGCTCCGACGGGATTCATCGACGGAATCGGTTTCTGGCCGACAGACATCGTGTCCGCGCCCTGCGTTACCACGCTGACCTTCGATGGACCGTTCTTGGATGCCGATGGAGTTACTGGAACGACGCTATATGCTACGTTGTCGAGCACCGACCCGAACTGCGTCGCAGGCCAGACCGTGGTCTTTACTCTCGACGAAGGCGTCTACACGGCATCAGGCACGACCGATGCCTCGGGAAAGGTCTCGGTAACATTCGCGAATCTTCCAGTCGGCGCATACGATGTGCAGGTGGAGTTTGCTGGAACAGCCGAATGTGTGCCAAGCTCGGACGAGGGCACGCTAACCGTTGCCAGCGCCGGAGACACCGCGAATGGCGGTGGGTGGTACAAAGTCACAACGAACCCCGTCACACGAGCCAGTTTTGGGTTTGTCGCGCAAAGCAAAACCAACAAGCGAACGGGCGTGACGACCGTTACTGGAGAGTTGGTCTGGATTTGCCACAAGCATTACCGCTTGAAGAGTTCGTCGATTGACTCCATCGCGTACACCACGGTTTCCGGCTACAGCAAGTCGGCGCAACTGGGCGGATGGGGCGAGCTCTCGGTGTGGGTACCCGACGCGAGTCCTGACGGTGGTTATTGGGGGGTCGTTGGTCCAGTCGCGTTTGTTGCGACCGTGTGCGACGGCGGACAAACGAACATTGGCACAAAGAAGAAGCCAAAATATGTCGACGCACCTGATGCGTTTGGGATCCAGTTCCCGGCAACCGGACTAGACATCGAACCTGGCGAATCGGTTCCGATCCAATTGTCGGGTGGTCAAATCAAGTTGAAGTAACACTAGGTCAATAGACTCCCGTTAGCGGGCTGCCAAACCTATTGGGGTTTAGCAGCCCGTTTTGCTATCACGATCAAGTCAACCGACAGAAACACAACCCGCTGTGGCCCGCGATAGGCATTAAAAATCGAGCGAATGACCAAAGCGAATGCAGGGATGGTTCGCGCGGTATTCAAGCAGAACCTGGCACCGTTGGAAAAAAAGGTTTGTTCGTCGCATCGTCGCAGATGCCTCAGGACGGAGAAGAGCGTCGCACGAGTAGGACGATGCTGCCGACGGCACCGAGAACAAACAGTGCGGGGCAAACGATAATCGCCAAAAGGAAGAAAAAAGGTTCGTCCGAATCCGTTACGCGTGGTTTGCTTTAGTGTAAGTGCCCAACAGGGCGGTACGGCTGCTCGCTTCTGGGCAGGGCTGATAGAAGGCCAGGGCTGTGGTGGAAGCGGTGGGAGAACGGGCCGCGAGGCGGCTTGGGGGCGGTAATGGGCGAGCGGGTTCAATCGGCCGCGGTCTAGCGAGGCGATTGGTTTTGTCGGCGTGATCGGGACCGCCAGAAATCGCGGTGACGCGCCAACCGATGACGCGGGCCTTTGTCACACCCTCGACCTGGTTCTCCCTTGTCAAGTTGCGTCCCCGCAAAGCTCGGCTCCGTTTCACCAGGCAACGACCACCATGCCAGCTCGCCGTCCTTTGAACACCCGAGCTATGCCTGAAAAATCATGGGGGTCTGGGGCCGGCCCCCAGGAGTTCAGTTCAACACTCACTAATTCCGACAGGCAGTGGTCTCAAAGTCATTGACACATTCCGGATCGCGGGCAGGCGCATGAAGTGATTGACAAAGGTTTTGAACTCCATACGCAAGACTGGATGCCGCTCCACGCGGGCTGTCGCTTGTTCCTTGGCTGTGCCTTTCATCGATGGCCACCTTGCGAGCCATGCTTTGAGGCTCCAGGCCAGACTGGTCATCACCAGGTATGCCCAGTTGCTCACCAGGGTATGCACGGGAGTTTTTAACGCGCGGACGCCGCTTTGGACGCACGTGTCGCCCGGAAAGAAATCGGGCTGGCGCCGAAAAACGACGAGATCGCTGAGCTCATGCAGGGAAACGTTCGCGCGAAACATTTCGCTCGGGAGCTCCGAAAGGACGCTGGCTTCCCCACGACATGCACGATCAGGTCATCGATTCGGTCCAATATTGGGCGGAGGGCGGCGGCCCACCACGATCTGGCCTGCTGCCCCAGATCACTCGGCGGAAAATGCTTGGTAGAGTGTCGATGGATTGACATGCACATGGTGGCTAAATATAAGCTAGGGCCGGTTATGTGTACGTGCTTGCTTGACCGCGATTGACAAAATGATCGGCAAAGGTCGCGGCAGCCCAGCAACAATCCAGTTGCGTCTTAAATGGAGAGATCGACATGGCGAAGCCCAATTTGTCTTTGCAGCCGAGCGAGGCTGTCGTGGCTCAGTCCGCGGCTGCAATTTATGCTTCCTACGTCTCGTCCGGTCGTGTGCCGGAAGGCAAGGAGCACGAATGGATCCATCGCGCGATCCAGGATGCCTTTCGGATCGCACGTCTGGTTGATGATGGAATCCAAAGCGACTCGGAGCTGGGTTAAGTCGGTTGTTCTTGATGCCGAACTGGCCCCGCGTTTTTTTTGGGGTGATGATGCTGCAATCGCGTAACCGCTCACGGGGCGGGGACGAGTGAGGGCGCTTTTTGGTTGGCAAAATGGGCGTGATTGCCTCGCTCATGATGAAGGCCGGCAACTCGGAACCGATGCCGCTCGCTGTCGCACTGCTGCGACATTGTGCTCTCATCGCGACCAATGAGCCTGCCGACCTTCTCGCTCAACTGCAGATCCTTGAGACCGAATTCGCACAAACGCCTTTAGGGCGGACCGCAGAGTTTCGAGAACTCCTTGAAGAGTTGGAGAAACTGAGTCAACTGCCGTCTCCAGATCGATGAGGTAGGATGCCGCAACGTGACTAGAACGGCGACGAGTGGTTTCCTGTTCCGCGCCAATTGGACGTTGTGCCTTAACGGTGTGTTAGCGTTTAGCACAAGGCGAAAGGATAAGTCCCACGCCGGAAAGACGGCAGATCGCGGATCACAACGAAACGAGCGATCGTCAGATTGGGGCGGACGCCCCACGCGATTGG
>JBJOLO010000493.1:0-2992 GCA_046045565.1 Planctomycetota bacterium
GAATGGCGGGTGATGCACCGATGGCGATAGGCAGATCGGGCCCGGGTAAGGATCGCTTGTCAGGAGTGATCGTGAGCAACGTTCTTCTGTGTGGCTCTTCCTGCGCAATCAAATCAGATCGGGAATGGGACTGCCGCTTCGAATAATCGGCGTGGGACGACCGGCCAGATCGGGAATGGCCGCGGTGCGATAATCGATTCGCAAGTGCCGATAGAGCGTCGCGAGAAAATCTTCAGGACCCACCCGTTTTTCGGTGACGTCTTCACCGCGCGCATCGGTCGCACCGATCACCTGTCCGGTCCGGATCCCGCCGCCGGCGAACAGCATCGAACCGGCGCGCGGCCAATGGTCCCGGCCGGGCTGCACCGTGCCCGCCTCGCCACTGGCAACGCCGCCGCCGCTGCTGGCGACATACGAGATGCGCGGGGTCCTTCCGAATTCGCCGGTCACGACGACCAACACGCGGCGATCAAGGCCGCGCTGATAAATATCTTCAATGAGTGCCGAAACCGCCTGATCGAAAAACGGCGAACGATACTTGATCGCGTCGAACACATGATGGTTTACCGCATGGTCGTCCCAGTTCGCCACACGACCGCAGAGCGGACCGTCGAATTCGGTCGTCACAATCTCGACACCGGCTTCCACGAGCCGTCGGGCCATCAGACACTGCTGCCCCCAGGCGTGACGACCATAGCGATCGCGTGTTTCGTCCGATTCGCGGCGCAAATCAAAGGCCTCGGCACCGGCCGCGCTCATCAACAGATTCATCGCCTGCGACTCAAAGCGATCCGCCGCGTCCATCAATCCGGACTTGTCGATATCGCGGCGGAGATGATCCAACGACTGCCGTAATCGCACGCGTTCGCCGATGCGATCTCGCAGTTCACGATCCTTGATCCCGATATTCGGAACTTCAAACTCCGGTGCGTTCGGATCGCCGAAAACCTTGAACGGTTCGTACGCCGGGCCGAGATACGTTGGCCCGGCAATCGTGAAATTGTCGTAGCGATCTACGGGGTTCACCGCGACGTAATTCGGCAAAGTGCGTCGCGGATCCGATCGCAGATAACTCGCGACCGTCATCCAATCGGGATACTGCGGCAGCAGTTTGTCTTGCGGATCCGGGTCTCCCGAGAGTACCTGCAGCGATCCAGCGGGGTGCCCGCCTCCCGTGTGCGCGAGCGAGCGGACCAGCGTGTACTTGTCTGCGATCCGGGCCAAGCGCGGCAACAATTCGCCAATTTCTATTCCAGGCACGTTCGTTGCGATCGGCTCGTACGGTCCGCGAAACTCGCTGGGCGAATCCGGCTTCGGATCAAACGTCTCCAAATGGCTCGCACCACCTCGCAACCATACCAGAATGATCGCCGTGTTTTTGGGTCCGCCCGGTTCTTGCGCGTCGGCAACCGCGCGCAATGCGTGCAACTGAGGCAGCGACAGTCCCGCAAAACCGGCCAAGCCGAGCCGCAAAACCTCGCGTCGATTCCAAGCTGTCGGCGAAAGACCGTGATGTCGAATTCGGTGCGCATCAATCATGGCGTTACCGTGACATAACTTTTGAACAAGCCCCAGGTACCATTCTGATCTCATCTGCAGCCCGGCGAAAGCCCAAACAGGCTCTCCCTCGCATGCCTGCCGCAGAGCACCTTTCAAGAACGAGCACTTCGATCGATAATTCCAAAGTTCCCGGGCGCGCCACGCCCCAGCAAGGTCGTCTCCTTTTCCGCAGCAGTTCCCAACAGCGGAACGACACTCCGATCACCACGTTCACTTCCCGAGCCTGATTCATGATGAACGCAGCACTCTTCCTATGTACGACACTACTTGGATTCCCTGAACCGGCCCCCGCTCCGCAGGTGGAGCTCGCCGGAATTCAGGTCGTGCCGCATGTCGCCTCGCCGGAACTCCGATATCGTCGTGACCCTAGCCCCGAATTGTCTGCCCGCGTGCAGGTATTCTTGCGAAGCGCGACGCCAAGCCCAGCACCGATCAAGCAGGTGACCGTCTCTGGAAAAACACCGAGCGAACTTGTCCAGCAAGGTGACTGGGCGTGGCATGACTTTCCCGACTTTGACAAGACGGAACAAAACACGCCGCCCGCCGGCCAACTGCTCGTTTGGACTTGGAACGGGGCAACCAATGCTTGGGGGCAGGGAACAACGCACGAACTGGAAATCGCGACTGGAGCAGAAACCGCTCAGAAGCTCCAACTGGAACTCAAACCGCCCAAGGTTTGGATTTCGTCGTTGACGTTTCTTAGCAGCGATGTTGCCGATTCGCCCCGCTCCGTTGCACCGGACCGTTACCTGGCTCACATCGCAAATGACACAGATGAACCGATCACGCTCGTAGCCGCAAAGCTTTGGTGTGCGTCAGATCGGCAGCGATGGAATGTCTTATCGCCGTACGACGGCCGCCACGAATCGCAATTCTTTCCCGGTGACGGAACCATCGCGGCACATGACCGCAGTGCCATCGAGGTTCGCACCGGCCCCTTGCCGCTGACCTACGCCGCGCTGGAGGTGACGTATCGCGATCATCAAGGTCGAACACAATCGCTTTGGACCTATCAGCGTATCAAGCGGGAATCATTCGACATCAGCGGCGGCTGGACACAGCTTGACGTGCCGAATCGCAATCCGATGACATTTGAACCCTACCTGAAGCTGCTGCGTCAGCTCCATGTGAATACGGCGCAAATCGACGAGTTTCCCGGCTACACCGATCAACCTGATCTCTACGCCAAGTACCCCCTCAAGTACTTCAATCGCTGTCAACCTTTTGAGAAATACGACTCGGATGCGATCCTGCCTCGCATCCATGCCGTTGAGTTTCTTGGCGAGCCGCAGTTTCGCGGCAGTCGCGGATATAAAACACCAGCCGCCGTGTACGAGGCTCTCCTGCCTTATCGATCCAGTCGGCTCGCGACCTCGGTCACGTTAAGCGATGCCTCCACGTGGCGGCTGTATGCGGGACTGTCCGACTATCC
>JBJOLO010000033.1:0-3297 GCA_046045565.1 Planctomycetota bacterium
CAGTCCGATGTTGTCCGGGCCTACGGCGGTGATGACGATTTGCATGGACCTGAGCTTATCCGCGCAATGGCGTTCTGCCAACGTCGCCTTGACTGCTCGGACCGTCGATTGCACCCGCGCGCCGGCTGCATACGCGTGGTTGTTTTACCTGCGCGCCTGTTTTACCTGCGCGCCTGTTGTACCCGCGTGCCTGGCGCGTCCTAGCCATGACTCTGCGGGTCTGATAATCTGGAACGCTCACACCAAGGGGGCGCAACGCAGATGACGATTTCTCCACCGAAAGGTTTCTTGCCGAAGAAAGTTCGCCGCGAAGACTTGGGGCCGGGTGAAGTGCTCTGTGATCACTGCAGCGCCAAGTGCTGCCGTTATTTCGCCCTGCCGATGGACGAACCGACCGAACAGCGCGATTTCGATTTCATGCGATGGTTTCTCATGCATGAACGGGCCGCCGTGTTCACGGAAGATGACAACTGGTATCTCGTGGTCCACACCAATTGCAAGCATTTGCAGCCTGACCACCGTTGCGGAATTTATTTGACTCGCCCCGAAATCTGTCGTGAGTATTCGACGAAGGATTGCGAGTACGACGACGATTGGATTTACGACCGCTATTTTGAGACTTCGGAGCAGGTGAGTGAATTCATGGAGGTGGTTTTGCCACGCTCCAAAGGCCAGTCGATCCGCAGTCCGAAGCCGGAATTGTTGCCCGTGTTGTAATGCGAGCTCCGGGCGAAGTCACGATGAAGCACCTCGAACGACTTGTGCAGACCATGCCATGATTGAACCGCGCACGCTTAAAGGTTTCCGCGATTATCTGCCCGAGGCGATGATTCCTCGCGAAAAGCTGATCGGCATCGCGCAGCGTGTCTATCGCTCCTATGGTTTCAGTCCGATCGATACTCCGGCCATGGAGTATCTGGAGATCTTGACGGGCAAGGGTAGCGAGGAGACCGACCGGCAGTTGTACCGGTTCAAGGACCATGGTGGACGGGATGTGGGCCTGCGATTCGATTTGACGGTGCCCTTGGCGAGATTCGCGGCACAGCACATCAACGACTTGGGGACGCCGTTCAAGCGTTATCACATCGGCACGGTCTGGCGCGGTGAAAACACGCAGCGGGGCCGATATCGCGAATTCATGCAATGCGATTTCGACACGATCGGAACGCGGTCAGTGGTGGCGGATATCGAAACGGGGTTGGTGATCCACGATTTGATGCAATCGATCGGCATTCGTGAGTTCACGATCCGTCTCAATAACCGGATGGTGCTGCAGGGGCTTTTAGACAAGATCGGACTCGCCGACCGTGCGACGGCTGTGTTGCGAGCGATCGACAAACTGCCAAAGATTGGTGCGACGAAGGTGGCGGAGGAATTGAAAGAGCACGCGCAGGTGACCGACGCGCAGGCGTCCGAAGTGTTGGCGTTGGCGAGCCTTCACGGTGGCTCTTGCGGTGACAATGAGGCGATGTTGAAGCAGGTGGCCGGTTTGGTAAGCGGCAATGCGAAAGGCGAAGAGGGGGTCCAGCGGCTCCGCGAAATTGTGTCGGGTATCGCCGCGGCCGGCGTGGCACCCGAGCGATTGCAGATTGACGTATCGATTGCGCGAGGGCTGGATTATTACACCGGGGCGGTCTTCGAGACGTTCCTCAACGAACTGCCGACGATCGGCAGCGTCTGCTCAGGCGGACGTTATGACAATCTGGCCGGCACCTACACCAAGCAGGAATTGCCCGGCATCGGCGCCTCGCTGGGACTCGACCGGTTGCTCGCCGCACTCGAAGAACTCGGTCGGCTGGAAAAAGTTCGCACCCCGGCCGATGTCTTCATCGCATTTTTTGACGCAGAACGCCGCAACGATTATTTGCGAATCGCAGCGCAGCTCCGCGCCGCCCAAATTGGCGTGGAGTTCTTTCCCGAGCCGAAGAAAATCGGGCAGCAGTTGAAGTATGCCGATCACCGCGGTTATCGTGCGGCGGTGATCATCGGCGATCGCGAGTGGCAGCATAGCGTATGCCAGCTGAAAAATCTTGCCACGACGGCCACGGAGGAAGTTGCCCTGGACGGCGAGGCGAAGGCCCTGATCGCGGCGATCCGACAGATGCTTGAAGCACGATAGTTCCCGCGATACTACGACGAGCCACGGATGTGCCGATGCGATGCCGTACCGCTGACTAGCCGATCTACCCTGCGACGGCCAGGCTAATCGCCCCGACCCAACGCGTAGCCGGATGCTACCGAATCGTGCGGGACGCGAATCAAAGTCGGGTTCATGTCAAACAGGATCCCGTCTTCGATGTGCGGCCTGTAGGTGATTTGCCCTTGGTTCGGCGAGCCTTGGGGGGTTCCCTTGTAGCGATCGAGAATCGCTTGGATCTCCGGGCGATAGCGGAAGCTGCCGTCCGGTTGCTGCGTCCCCTCGGCATCAAAGCTTCCCACCGTCACGTAGCTCTCGTGCCGATCGTGAAACTCGTACGCTTCGACGCCTTTAGCGCGGAGCACCTTGGCCAGTCGATTGGCCTTGAGGGCAGCGTCTTCCAGCATGGTCTTTCCGTTTTTCTTTTTGTCGAGCTCTTCATCGTCGCGGAAAAACATCGTCGAGTTTCCGCTGAAGGTGGCAACCTTCACGGTGTACTTCGCTTTGTTTTTCAGCAGGCTGAAATCGGCATCTTTGTTCATTTGTTTGACGAGCGGGTCGATGCCGGAGCCGCGGAAGTATTCGGGAGGTAGCATCGGATTGCACGTGGCGAACGCGTTGCGCATCGGACCGCGGGTCTTGGTGTCCTCGCTGGCCGAAAACGTTTTCCAGAGGTCCCGGTAACCGGTGAATCGCTGGGTGGTTTTCTTGTTCGTGCCGTGGTCAAGCGACTTCGGCTTGGCGTACTTAATGGTCTTCAGTGCTTTTTCCATGGCGGGATCGTCCACGGTCTGGAAATTGCCGACCAGCACCGCGATCTCGTCAAATTCCACGGCGGTCTGGTATTTCATCTTCGTTCGCTGCCGGTTCTTATTGACCCCTTCGAGCGAATCGGTGAAGTCGAAATGTTGCTTGTGAACATAGGCAGGCAGACGGTAGTCGCGCCGCAGCTCCAATACCAATTCTTGAGCCTGTTGCTCGGCACCCTCGCCCGCGAAGGTCGAAGCCAGGATGAGCCAGGGTCCGTGTTTCTGCGTCAATTCGTATGACTTATTGGGGTCGGCGTCCACACGTTTGAATGGCATCAGATTGGCCAGCGGCAATTCGGCCTGAACGGCCGCGGGGACGAGGGTTCCGATTAAGATGGCGAAGCCGACGAT